>JALYSW010000312.1 GCA_030854615.1 Gemmatimonadota bacterium | reverse complement strand
CGAAGGTCATCTCGGTGGGCCCGTTGCTCCCCGCGGGTACGGCGACGCTCGCGCAGGAGCTCGCGCAGGCGCGTCAGCAGAATGCACAGATGGCCGCACGCTACGGACAGCCGCCGCAGAAGCTCGTGCTCGAGGGCGCGCGCATCCGCATTGAGTTCATGAAGAACGGGCGCGTCATCGAAGAGATTCTCTCCGCCGTCATCAACTGCACCGAGTCGCGGATGCCGGGTCTCATGACACAGCCGTCGTACATCGATCGCACCTGCGCCTCGCGGAGCGTGGTGCTATCCTTCGCGCCGAAGGGGCAGCTCGATGCGTTCAGGTCATCGCCGCAATTCACGAACGTGCAGCAGACGATTCGCCTCAATCCCGAATGGGAGAACCGTGTGTCGCAGGACATGCAGGCCGACTTTCAGCGGAGTCAGGCGGACGCCGCCGCCGCATTTCAGCGGACGCTCGCGTCGGGAAAGCTCGCAGGCGACCAGCGTCTCAAGGACAACAACGAGTTTCTGAGAGAACAGAGGGCGACGACGGATGCGGCAATCGCCGCCGACCGCAGGAAGATGGGCGAGATGGATTCCAACGCGCACCAGACCGCGCTCTTCGCGGGCGACCGGGGAGATTTCATCGATCCATCCACCGGCAGGAAGATCGAGGCGAGCAGCCAGTACAACCATCAGTGGCTGTCGTCGCAGGGATCGGCGCTCGTGCAGACCAACGATCCCACGTACGACCCGAACGGTCGCACGAACATCGACGAAAGCTGGACCGAACTCGTGCCGATCCACTAGAGAGCGGGCGCTGCGGTCGCCGCGCGAGCGCGAAGAGTGATTTAACTTTCGCGCTCCACCGGTGACGTCGCCGCCGCCGCCCCTCCTCCGGCCCCACGAATCATGCGCATCGCCATCGGTTCCGACCACGCGGGTTTCCAGTACAAGGCGCGCATCAAGGACATTCTCGCGCGCTGGGGCCACGACGTGACGGACTTCGGCACCGACTCCGAAGCGCCGGTCGACTATCCGCTATTCATCCGCCCCGTCGCGCTCGCGGTTGCGGCGGGCGACTTCGAGCGGGGCTTCGTGCTCGGCGGCTCGGGCAATGGCGAGGCGATAGTGGCGAACCGCGTGCGGGGCATTCGCTGCACGCTCTGCTGGAACACCGAGTCCGCGCGGTACGCGCGGTTGCACAACGATGCGAACGTCCTCTCCATCGGCGAGCGGCTGGTGGCTGCAGCAGATCTCGAGCCGATCCTCAAGGTGTGGATGGAAACGCCGTTCGAGGGCGGCCGGCACCAGCGGAGAATCGACGAGATCGACGCGGTGTGAGCCGCTGGTGGAGCGGCGCTACGTCACCCTCGTCGCCGCGTGATACTCCGGGCGGTCCCACGCGCGCTCGGCGAGAATCGTCTTCAGCGTCGCAACCGCGTCCCACAGATCGGCGTAGCCCACATAGAGCGGCGTGAACCCGAAGCGCAGAATGTTCGGCTGGCGGAAATCGCCGATCACCCCGCGATCGATCAGCGCGCGCATCACCGGCCATCCGTTCTCGCAGGCGTAGCAGAGCTGGCTCCCACGCTGTACGGACGTCGCGGGCGACACCAGTACGAGTGTTCCAGGCTCGATCTCCTGCGCCACCAGCTGCTCGAACAGCTCGCCCATGCGAACCGACTTCGCACGCACTGCATCGCGCGGCGCCTCGAGCATGAGGTCGACGCCCACTTCGAGCGCCGTAAGGCTCAGAATCGGTGGCGCACCGACGAGCATGCGCTCGATCCCCATGGCCGGCCGGAACGATTGCTCGAATCGAAAGGGTGAGTCATGCCCGAACCATCCGCTGAGCGCAGGCTTGATGCGCGGTTGATGTCGCCGCGCGATGGAAAGGAACGCGGGCGCTCCTGGGCCGCCGTTCAGATACTTGTAGGCGCATCCCACCGCGAGATCGACATCCGCGCCGGCGAGATCGACCGGCACCGCGCCCGCTGAGTGCGCGAGGTCCCACAGCATGATCGCGCCACGCTCGTGCGCAAGCCTGGTGATGCGCCGCATGTCGTGCATGCGGCCGGTGCGGTAGTTCACGTGCGTGAGCATCACCACCGCGACATCGTCGGTGATCGCGCTCTCGATCGCTTCCGGCTCCGCAACGCGCAGTGTGTGCCCGCGATCCAGATGCCCGATCAGCCCCTCGGCGACGTACAGATCCGTCGGAAAATTGTCCGGCTCGGACAGGATGACCTTGCGATCGGGGTTCAGCTGCAGCGCGGTCGAGAGTGCCTTGAAGAGGTTGATCGACGTCGAATCGGCGACGATCGTCTCGCCCGCCTTCGCGCCGATCAGCCGCCCGATCTTCGCGCCGATGCGCTGCTGGATGTCGATCCAGCCATTGATGTTCCAGCTGCGAATGAGGTCGCGCCCCCACTCGTCTTCCACCACCTCGCGCATGCGCTTCGACGTCGCGCCCGGCATCGCGCCCAGCGAGTTGCCGTCGAGATAGATCACGCCCGGAGGCAGCGTGAAGCGATCGCGAAACGATCGCAGCGGATCGTCGCGGTCGAGCGCCTCGCATTCGGCGCGGGAGATGGTTCCGGCGGTCATCGGTCGACCTACAGCTCGGTGCGCACGTCCCAGAGCTCCGGGAAGAGGGTGACATCGAGCACCTGGCGCAGGTACCCCACGCCGGCCGTTCCACCCGTGCCGCGCTTGCGCCCGATGATGCGCTGCACCGTCGTCACGTGTCGAAAGCGCCACTGCTGAAACCAGTCCTCGAGATCGATCAGCTCTTCGGCCAGCTGGTACAGATCCCAGTAGCGCTTCGGATCCCGATACACCTGCGCCCACGCGGCGAGTACCGAGTTGTTCGCGTGATAGGGCTGGCGCACATCGCGCTCGAGCACGGACGCATCGATGGCGAAGCCCCGCCGTGCCAGCATCCGGATGGCTTCGTCGTAGATGCTCGGCGTCGCGAGCGCGTGCTCCAGCAGCGTTCGCAGATCCTCGCGATGCCGGTGCGGCGCGAGCATCGCCTCCTGCTTATTGCCGAACGCGAACTCGATCAGCCGGTACTGTACCGACTGGAAGCCCGACGACTGTCCCAGCGCGCCGCGAAAGCTCGAATAGTCGCTCGGCGTCATTGTCGACAGCACATCCCACGACTGGATGAGCTGAGACTGGATCCGGCTCACCCGCGCGAGATGCTTGAATGCCCCCTGGAGCTCATCGGTGAGGATGAGCTGTCGCGCAGCGCCGAGCTCGTGGAGCGTGAGCTTCATCCACAGCTCGCTCGCCTGATGGATGATGATGAACAGCAGCTCGTCGTGATAATCGGATCGCGGCTGCTGTGCGCTGAGCAGCGTGTCGAGCTGCAGGTAGTCGCCGTAGCTCATCGCTCCGACGAAATCGGTGTGCGCGCTGGCGGCGGAATGCAGTTCAGGCGCCGCTGCCGACCTCTTCTCCATGTCGTTCGTCTCCATTCGCGAAGACTACACTCCCTACCAGATATTCGGCACGAGCGCCCGCGGCCGAACCATCGGGTCGCCCGGCTTGCATCCGAAGGCCTTCGCGAACGCCTCCGAATTCGACACCGGGCCGTTCACGCGCCACATATCGGGTGAGTGGGGATCCGTCGTCACGCGCGTCTTGAGCTCCTCCTCGCGATCGTGGCCGCGGAACGACTGCGCGAACGCGATGAAGTAGCGCTGCTCCGGCGTGAAGCCGTCGATCGGGCCGGGGCGTCCGTTGCGCTCGAGCGCCCGCTGCAGTGCGTCGTAGCCCGTGAGCACGCCGCCGTAGTCAGCGATGTTCTCGCCCTCCGTCATCGCTCCGCTCACGTGAAAGGTGTCCGCCTGGATGTAGCCGTTGTACTGCGCCACCATGCGCGCGGCCTGCTTGCTGAACGTCACCGAATCCGACGGCTGCCACCAGTCGCGCAAATTCCCGGCAGCGTCGAAGTGCCTGCCCTCGTCGTCGAAGCCGTGCGTCAGCTCGTGCCCCGCCCAGCTGCCGCCGAGCGCGCCGTAATTCGCACCATCGTCCGCCTTGGGATCGAAGGTCTGCGGCACGAGCGCCCCCGCCGGAAAGACCATCTCGTTCTTCGACGGATCGTAATACGCGTTCACGGTCGGCACCGTGATCCCCCATTCGCTCGTGTCCACCGCCGTCCCCGGCCGCCCCGCCGTGCGCTTCCACTCGAAGGAGTTCGCCGCGAGATCGTTGAGCACGAACGGCCCGTCGCTCACCTCGAGCTTGGAGTAATCACGCCACTTGTCCGGATATCCGACCTTCTTCCCCATTCTGCTCAGCTTCTCGAGCGCACGCGCGCGCGTCGTGTCCGACATCCAGGTGAGCTTCTTCAGCCGCTCGCCGAACGCCGCTCGGATGTCTTCTATCACCTGCCGTGCGCGATCACGCGCGGCCGGCGAGAAGGTTTTCGCGACGTATGCTTCGCCGAGCGCCTCCCCCATCTGATTGTCGGTGGCGCGAATGCAGCGCTTCCAGCGTGGCAGCAGCTGTTTCGCCCCCGAAAACGACGAGCTGAAGGCGAAGCCCTCGTTCACGAATGGAGTGCTCAGCCACGGCGATGCCGACGACAGGATGTGGTAGCGCATGTACGCGCGCCACTGCGGCAGCGGTGCATTCGTGAGGAGCGAGTCCACTCGCTTGAAGAACACCGGCTGCGCGACGATCACCTTCGTCACCGGATGCGTCACGCCCACGTTGTGGAAGTAACGATCCCAGGCGACGTGCGGCGCGAGCGACGCGAGTTGCTGCGCGCTCATCGGATGGTCGGTCGCAGCTGGATCGCGCATCGCGACGCGCGTGAGCGATGCCGTCGCGAGCGCCTTCTCGAGATCGTACACCTGCTGCGCATCGCTCTTCGCATCGGCAGCTGGCTCGCCCGCGAGCGTCAGCACCTTCTCGATGTGCGCGAGATACTTCGTGCGCACCGAGTCCGGGCCGGCGCCGACGCGCGTGTAGTAGTCGCGATCCGGAAGGCCGAGCCCGCCCTGCGAGAGCCACACGGTGTAGTGCGCCGCGTCATGCGCGTCGACGTCGGGGCTAAAGCGAAAGAGCACGTTGTGACCGGTCGACTGCAGAGCCGTGATCTCATCGAGCAGCTGGTCGCGCGTCGTCACCGCCGCCACAGCCTTGAGCTCCGGCTCCAGCGGGCTGATCCCCGCGCGCTCGGCCGCGGCCGAGTCCATGCACGTAGCATAGAACGTTCCGAGCTTGCGCTGCGTGCTTCCGTCCGGAAACGACGCACGCTTCGCCATCACCTCATCGAGTACCGAGTGCACGACGGCTTCGTTGCGGTCAGCCATGTCGCGCGAGACGCCCGAGCTCGAATACGCCGCGGGAATCGTGTCGTGCGCGAGCCACCCGCCGTTCGCGAAGCGGTTGAAGTCGGTGCACGCCTTCACCGTCGTGTCCATATAGGCGACGTCGAGCACCTTGAGCGCGGGGAGCGTCGGCGACGACGATGGCGCAGCGACCGATGGGGCGTCCGACTTCGCACACGCACCCGCGAGAACTACGCCGCTCGCCATCAGTGCCAGCGCGGCCGAACGAATGACTTTCATAAGACCATCACGTCGATTGATTGTTTTCGGTCGTGTCGCTGCTCGAATGCGAAGCGACCATCGCTTCGCTCACTTCCCACAGCCGTTTGCGCGCGGCCACGTCGTACGACCGCTCGGACGAGCGCGCGGCCTTCCCCTTCACGAAGTAGCCACCACTCACCCCTTCGACCTGCGGCGAGCTCGCGAGATAAAGCTGCGACGCCGCGCCCTGCTCCGGCGTCAGCAGAAACGGCGAGATCATCGTGTACAGCAGCCATGGAAGCTTCTTTAGCATGTCTGTCGCGACTGCGCCCGGGTGCACGCAGTTCGCCGTCACTCCCGAACCCGTGAGCCGTGCCGCAAGCTCGTACGTGAACAGGATGTTCGCCAGCTTCGACTTTCCGTACACCCGAAAGCCACGATAGCCCCTGGTACTCTGCAGATCGTCGAAGTCGATCGGTCCATGCTTCTCCGCCACCGACGCCACGTTCACGATGCGCGACGGCGCCCCCGCACGCAGGAGCGGCATCAACTCGCGCGTGAATAGAAAGGACGCGAGATGATTCACGGCAAAGGTCAGTTCGAATCCATCCACACTTTCCAGTCGATCCTTGCTCGCCACACCGGCATTGTTCACGAGCACATGCACCGCGCCGTACCGCTTCGCTATCTCGGCCGCTGCCGCACGCACCGCATCCAGCGACGCGAAATCGGCGAGCACCACATCCACCGTCGAGCCGGGCACCGCCCTCTCGATCTCGTCGACCGTTCGCGCGCTCTTCGCCGCGTTGCGCGCGACGATGATCACCGTGGCCCCCATCGTGGCGAGCGCGAGCGCGGTCGCCTTCCCGATGCCGGCCGTCGCGCCGGTGACGACGCAGATCCTTCCCGTCATGGAATCCGCAGCGCTCACTGGTAGCACCTCGCGACGCCCGCCCGGCACGCTCCACGACGCGTCATTATAGTACGAAGCATGCGATCAACCTCGCCCGCGAACCGAACCCGCACAACCACGCATCCGTGAGCCCACTCACCCGCCCGCTCGCGCTTGCGCTCCTGCTCGGCACCCTCCTTCTCGCCGGCGGAGCGTCGATGCACCCGATTCTCCATGGCGACGGCTCGATGGAGCTCGGCATGATCGGCTCGATGCCGATCTGGCGGACGATGCATCTCTGCATGCTCGCAGGCACGGGGCTCATCGTGATCGGGATCTGGGTGCGTCTCGTCGGCGTGCCCGCGAACGTCTCCACGAACTCCGCGGTCGTCGCGGCGCTCGCGATCATCACCGTCGGCATCGCACTCGACTCGCTGAACACGACCTTCATGGCCGGCCCCGCGTGGCGCATGGCGAGCGCGCTCACCGCCGGTGATGCTTCCGTCGCCCATCAATTCGAGCTGATGCACCCGGTGGGGCTCATGGCCGCGCGCTTCGGGAACTACCTCATCGCGCTCGGCGCTCTCCTCCTCGGCGCTGCCGAGTGGATGACGGTGGGGCGGCCGCGGTGGCTGGCGGTGCTCGCGTGGATCGCGGCTGCGGGCGGCCTCGTTGGCGTCATCTTCTTCGACGAGGCCACGCCCGAGATGCTCGGCGCCGTCTCGCTGTTGTGCGGATGGCAGGTAGGCGCGGCGATCGTCGCCCTCCGCACGCCGCGGGCGCTGACCTAGTCCTTCAACATCTCCTTCGCGGCGTTGTAGCCGCAGGCGCCCATCACGCCGCCGCCCGGGTGCGTGGCTGCACCGCAGAGATACAGATTCTTGATCGGCGTGCGGTACTGCGCCCATCCCGGCAGCGGCCGCATGAAGGCGAGGCTGCTCAGCGACATCGTCCCCTGCATGATGTTCCCGCCGGTGAGCCCGAAGCGCGACTCGATGTCGCGCGGCGAGAGCACCTGCCGATTGATCACCGACTGCTTGAAGTTCGGCGCATACTGATTGAGGATATCGAAGCAGCGGTCGGCGAACTTCTCCTTCGCCGCGTCGTACTGGGCCTGCGTCTCCGCGCCCTTCACGTTGTATGGGAAGTACTGGATGAACATCGACATGAGATGCTGCCCCTCGGGTGCAACCGTCTTGTCGATGACCGACGGGATCGTGCACTCGAGGATCGGGCTCTCCGCCGGCTTCCCGTACTTCGCGTCGTCGTACGCGCGTTCGATGTAGTCCATGTCGGGAGAGATGTGGATCGTGCCGCGATGCTGCGGGCCCGCTTGCGCACCAGGCACCGCAGTAAAGTTTGGAAGCTCGCTGAGCGCCACGTTGATCTTGAGGCTCGCGCTCGAATAGTCGAGCCCCTTCACGGCGGTGACGAAGTCGGCCGGGAGATCCTTCTGATCGCAGAGCTTGAGGAAGGTGACGTTCGCGTCGGCACCGGATGCGACCTTCGCCGCGCGAATTTCGGTGCCGTCCTTGAGCACGACGCCGATCGCGCGCCCGTCCTTCACCAGCACCTTCGCGACTTCGGCATTCGTGCGAATCTCCGCGCCCTTCGACTTCGCGGCTCCGGCGATCGCGTTGCTGATCCCGCCCATCCCACCGCGAACGTAGCCCCACACGCCGCGCACGCCGTTACACTCTCCCATCACGTGGTGGAAGAGCACGTACGCGGTGCCAGGCATCGAGGGTGCAGCCATCGCGCCGATGACGGCGTCGGTCGCGAGCGTGACCTTGAGCTGCTCGGATTCGAACCATCGGTCGAGGATCGGTCGCGCGGCACCGGTGAGGATCTCGATCGCCGCAGCGCCCTCGGGTCCCATCTTCTTGAACTTCCACGCCGTCTTGCCGAGGTGGACGAGGTCGCTCGGGCGCATGTTCCACGGGCTCGGCGGCGTCTGCATGAGCGTCGGCTCAATGAGATCCGCGCAGCGCTCGAGCATCGCCTCGTACTTCGGCAGCGCGTCCGCGTCCTTCTTCGAGAACTTGGACACTTCGCGGTGCGTCATCTCCTTGTCGGGGCCCATGAGCAACGACTGGCCGTCGAGGAAGGGCGAGAATGACGACGGGCTCCGCGGCAGCAGCTCGAAGCCGAACTTGTGCAGCTCGAGCTCCTTGATGATCTCGGGGCGGAGGAGGCTGTTGACGTAGGCGGCGGTGGAGACCTTGTAGCCCGGCCAGAGCTCTTCGGTGACGCATGCGCCGCCGACCATCTCGCGCCGTTCGAGAACGCAGACGCTCTTGCCCGCGCGTGCGAGGTAGGCTGCGCAGACGAGCGCGTTGTGGCCACCACCGATGAAAACGACGTCGTAGCTCTTCGCCATGATTGTATACAATGAAAAAGGACAGAAAACCGGGACTTCCAGAAGGCTCGGGTAAGATCGGGGATCGGTCGAATTTCCGCCAGCCCTGCCGAGCTCGTATCGGCAAGTACAGTCGTGTTCAGTGCTGGGCCGGCCGTAAGTAGATCGTCCCCGACTTCATCACGAACGACACCCTCGCGAACTTGCTCACGTCCGCGAGCCCGTCACCCTCGACGGCCACGAGATCTGCCGACTTCCCCGGCGCAATAGAGCCCAGGCGATCCTGCCAGCCGATGAGCGTCGCGGCGTTGATCGTCGCGGCCTGCAACACCTGCATCGACGTCATGCCGCCGAACGTGATCATCAGCGGAAACTGCTGTGCGTTCTCGCCATTCGGGTAAACGCTGGCATCCGTGCCGAACGCCATCTTCACGCCAGCGGCGACGGCCTTTCGCAAGCCCTCGTGCTTGAGCGTGGACATGATCGAGTCCTTGTGCAGAATCTCCTGCGACCATCCGAGCTTCGGTCCCATCGTGCGGATGTACTCGCCGTCGATGAGATCCGATACGAGATACGTGCCGTGCTCCGTCATGAGGCGGATTCCCTCGTCGTCGAGCATCGACCCGTGCTCGATCGATGCCACGCCCGCGCGCACGGCAGCCTTGATCCCATCTGCACCATGCGCGTGCGCGGCGACGCGCGCGCCATACTTCGCGGCCTCGGTCACCGCGGCGTGAATCTCCTCTTCGCTGAATTCCTCGACGCCCGGCTTCGTTCCTGCCGTGAGCACCGCGCCCGTTGCGATCACCTTGATGAGATCCGCGCCGCGATTCAAAATCTCGCGCACGCGCTGTCGCAGCTCGCTCGCGGAATTCGCGACGCCCATCCGCATGTCCGGGGGAAGCACGACGTCGGCCGCCTGCCCCGTGACCTCACCGCCGCCGGAGCTCACGGTGATGTACGCACCCGCGACGGCCATGTGCGGTCCCATCACGAGCCCGTCGTTGATGTAGTCGCGCAGCGCAATGTCGAGAAACGCGCGATACGTGCCGACGTCGCGCACAGTGGTGAACCCGGCGAGTAGCGTGCGGCGCGCGTGCACGACGCCATCCAGCGTTTCCTGCGCGGCCGAGCGCTCGAGCGGGACGAGATAGTTGGCCGATGTCTCGCCGCCGATGAGGTGCGTATGGCAGTCGATGAGGCCGGGAGTGACGGTGTACCTCGAGAGATCGATCACCGTCGCGCCCGCGGGGATGTGTCCCGGCGCGGCCTCCACCGATACGATTTTGTCGCCGCGCACGATGATCACGCGGTTACGCAGCACCTGGCCCGCCTCGACATCGACGAGCCACCCGGCCCGCACCACCGTCACGACCGTGCTGTCGGGTGGCGCATACGGCGGCTTCATGATGTCGAGCGCCTGCGCGCCGAGCGTGTGCGTGGCGAGCAGTGCCGCCGCGCACGTACCAATCACCGCGCGCACGACCTTTCGCATCATCACGGCGCCTTGTAGACCGTCCCCGTCTTCATCACGAACGCCACGTTCGTGTAGCGCGAGATGTCAGCCAGCCCATCGCCCTCCACCGCGATGATATCCGCCGATTTCCCCGCTGCGATCGAGCCGACCTTGTCCTGCCATCCAATCAACGTCGCCGCGTTGATCGTCGCCGACTGCAGCGCCTGCATCGGCGTCATCCCGTACTTGACCATGTACGGCAGTTGCCGCGCATTGAGTCCGTGCGGATACACCCCCGCGTCGGTGCCGAAGGTCATTTTCACTCCCGCCGCCACCGCCTTCCGGAATCCCTCGCGCTGCGCATCCGTCGTCTCGAGGTTCTTCCGCAGAATCTCCGCCGACCATCCCTGCGCCCGCCCTTCGACATCCGTGTAGGTGCCGTTGTAGATATCGGCGTCGAGATACGTGCCGTGCTCCTTCATCAGCCGAATCGATTCGTCCGTCATGAGCGAGCCGTGCTCGATCGACGCGACCCCCGCCTTCACCGCTGCGTTGATCCCCTCCGCCCCGTGCGCATGCGCCGCGACGCGCGCGCCGTACTTCGCCGCCTCGGTGACAGCCGCGTGAATCTCCTCCTCGCTGAACTCCTGCACGCCCGGCTTCGTCCCCGGCGCGAGCACCGCGCCCGTCGCGATGACCTTGATGAGATCCGCGCCGCGGTTGAGAATCTCGCGCACGCGCTGGCGAACCTCATCCGCGCTGTTCGCAACGCCGAAGCGCATGTCCGCCGGGATGCCGACGTCGGTGGCGAGTCCCGTCACCTCGCCGCCACCCGAGCTCACCGTGATGTATGCGCCGGCCACCGCCATGCGCGGGCCCATCACGTAGCCGTCGTTGATGTAGTCGCGAAGCGCCACATCGAGAAAGGCGCGGTAGGTGCCGACGTCGCGCACCGTCGTGAATCCCGCCATGAGCGTACGACGCGCGTTCTTCACGCCATCGAGCTCCTCCTGACCGGCCGAGCGCTCGAGCGGCGCCGAGGCGTTTGCGGATTCATCGCCGCCGATGAGATGCGTGTGGCAGTCGATGAGCCCCGGCGTCACCGTGTACTTCGAGAGATCGATGACCTTCGCGCCCGCGGGGATGTGTCCCGGCGCCGCCTCGATCGACGCGATCTTGTCGCCACGCACGACGATCACCTGATCGCGCAGAACGGTGCCTTTCTCGACGTCGACGAGTCGCCCCGCGCGGATCACGGTGACGACGGTCGCCGCTGGCGGAAGAAAGGGTGGCGCCATGTAGTCGGGGAGCGATGGCGACGCGCCCTGTGCGCTTGCGGCGAAGGGGACGAAGGTGGCCACGACGGCGATCAGGAGCGAGCGATATTTTTGCATACAATGCCGGGAAGGGGGAACGCGGACGTGGGCCGACAGATTATGGCCATTCCCCCGCCCTTCCGACAGTGCAACCGCTGCCCGGGCGCTTCACCCTTTCGCGTTTCCCCCGCCCTCCTCATCTTGGAGCACCACCATCACACCGGATTCGCACATGGCGACCTTCGTCAAGACACGGGACATCCCGATCGCCGGCGCCCACACGCTGCCGCAGGAATTCTTCGTCTCCCCCGAGCTCTTCGCCCAGGAGCGCGACCGGATCTTCGCGCGCCGCTGGGTCTGTATCGGGCGCGAGTCGAAGATCGCGAACAAGGGCGACTATTTTTTGCATACAATCGGCAACGACAGCATCATCGTCCTCCGCGACCAGTCCGGTGAGATCCGCGCGCACTACAACACGTGTCGCCACCGCGGTGCCCGCATGTGCGACGCTGCCTCGGGCAAGCTCTCCGAAACCATCCAGTGCCCCTATCACGCCTGGACGTACGCCCTCGACGGCCGCCTCGTCGGCGCCCAGACCAGCGACTCCATCCCCGGCTTCGACAAGAAGAACTTCCATCTCGTCGGCGTCGCCATCGCCGCCTGGGAAGGGTTTCTCTTCATCAACCAGGAGCCCAATCCCGAGCCCTTCGAGGAGGCCTTCGCCGCGCTCCTCGGTCGCTTCGAGCGTTTCAATCTCCCGGGGCTCACCGTCGCACGCACCATCGAGTACGACGTGAAGGCGAACTGGAAGCTCGTCTTCCAGAACTACTCCGAGTGCTACCACTGCTCGCCCGTGCATCCGCAACTGACGAAGATCACCCCGTCCAACAGCGGTGAGAACGACCTGTTCGAGGGTCCCTTCCTCGGCGGCTACATGGTGATGAACGAGCAGCACGAGAGCTTGACGATGAGCGGCGAAGCGTGCGGCGTCACCGTGGGCGATCTCGATAAGGCGGACATGAAGCGGGTGTACTACTACTCGATCTTCCCGAACATGCTGCTGAGCCTCCACCCCGACTACGTAATGGCACACTACATCACGCCGGTCGCGCCGGACCGCTCGCTCATCACCTGCGAGTGGCTCTTCCATCCGGACAGCGTGCGCGACGAGAAGTGGAACGTCGAGGACGGCATCGCCTTCTGGGATCTGACGAACCGTCAGGACTGGCACGTCTGCGAGATCAGTCAGCAGGGAATCCAGTCGCGCGGCTATCGCCCTGGCCCCTACTCGAGCCGCGAGAGTCTCTCCGTCATGTTCGATCGCGAAGTACTCAACGCGCTCGGCCGCGACGGCGAAGGCGGCGGAGCGCTCGACTGAGATGATCGCTCGTTACTTGCGACGTCCGATCACGTAGAGCCCAATGCCCAGAACGATCGTCGCGGCCGAAAGCCCGACGATCTTGATCACGGCGAGTGGCTTGTTCGGCTCCTCATCCGCGGGAAGCATCGCGAGTCCGATCGCGATGCTCGTGGTGGTGAATCCAATGGCCGCGAGCGTGATCGCGACGGGCGTGCCTCCCGGCACGCGAATGACCTCGGGGCCGGCGGGCTCACGTTGCATCTTGATCATCGCGCCGAACATGAACAGATAGGGAATGAAGAAGGCGATCACTGCCATGCTCACGAGTACGTTGTACGCGCCCTCCACTGACGTCCCGGCTTGGCCGGCGAAAATGAAGACTGCCGCGAACGCCGCCTGCACCAGCAGCGCGATATACGGCGATCCCCACTTCGGATGGATTTTCGCGAACGCGGGCGGAAGTCGCTTATCGATCCCGATCACGAACGGCAACCGGCCGGCAGCGGCGAACCACGCGCCTCCCTGCCCGATGCAGCCAACGGTGATCAGCAATGCGATCCCCCCGCCGATCCATGGTATGCCGAGCCTGGTGGCTACCAGCGTTATCGCGTGCATGATGCCCTGCATGTTCTGGATCTCGGCGGCGGGGAGCGCGAGCAGCATCGCGACCGTCGCAGCGATGTAGAGAATCGTGACCAGCACCCCCGAGATCAGGAGCGCGCGCGGGATGTTGCGGCGCGCATCCTCGATCTCGTCGCCGAGCATCGATGCACTCTCGAGCCCGCTCAGCGAGAAGGCGATCGTCGACCAGAAGATGATGTCCTTGAGATGCGTGCTCGGAATGAAGGAGTGCGCCGTGAACGTCGTGGCCGAGCCGTAGAGCATCGCGGAGGCGACGCCCATGCCCACGAGCACGATCCCTGGAACCCAGAGGCCGATCGCGCCGAGATTGTGCAGCCACTTCCCGATGCTCAGGCCGAGGACATTCAACCCACTCGCGATCGCGAGCGCGATCATCGAGAAGATGATGAAGTACGCCTGGCTGTTCTGGAGGTGGTCGAAACGGTGGCCGAAGATGTACAGTGCGTTTGCGGCCGTGAAATAAAACAGGCTTGGGAAGTACGGGAGATTCGACGACCAGTACAGATATCCCGAGAGAAAGCCCGGAAACTCACCGAAGGCCCTGCGCGTCCACGCGTAAAGTCCGCCCTCATCCGGATGGCGAGACGACAGCTCGAGCACCGTGAACATCATCGGGATGTAGAATGCGAGCGCGCCCATGATCCAGATGATGACCGAGCTCGGGCCGGCGGCCGCCGCAGGCGCGATCCAGCGAAGGCTGAATCCCGTAACGAGATAAAAAAGGACGAGATCGCGGAAGCCCATCGTGCGGCGGAGTGCCGTAGGCTTCCCATCCACCGTTCCCTCGTGAACGGCGGTCACTGCATGTAGTTCTTCGGGGGATTCTTCATTCGCAGAATCGGGCGATCGAGCGCGAATGGCTTCAGGTCGATCGTCGATTTTCCGGTGAGCGCGAGCTCGGAGAGCAGCCGTCCGATCTGCGACGCGAACTTGAACGCGTGTCCCGCACCGATCGCCACGACGACGTTGTTGTGCCCCGGCACCGTGTCGATCACGAAGTCGCGGTCCGGTGTCAGCGTGTAGAGGCAGGTCTTCGTGTAGATGATCGGCCCCAGCGCGCCAGGGATGTAGCGCGAGAGAAAGTCCTCGACGCCACGAAGATTCTCCGGCTCCGGCTCGAAGTCGCGCGTGTCAGCGGTCGTCGGCTTGCCACCCGCATCCTGCGCCGCCTTCGGACCCTTCTCACCGAACGTGGGGAATCCGTAGAAGCACGGATCGTCCATCCAGATCCACACCGGAAAGCGGTCCGGCGCGAAATCCTCGGGGTGCTTTGCCGCGAAGTACGTCACCTGCTCGCGCGTCACCTCGAGCGGAAGCTCGATACCGAGATATCCGAGCGCCCGGTTGGACCACGGACCGGCCGCGATCACCAGCTTCTTGCAGCGAAAACTCCCATTCGCCGTCTCGACCGTCACCTCGTCACCGTTCGTGGCGATGTTCGTGACCGTCGTATTGTCGATGAGCGTTGCGCCGTTCGCGCGCGCCATCTTCTGGTGCGCGGCGTTCGCCCGCGCAGCCATCGCGATGCCACTCTGCTCCTGATACAAGCCTTCGATGTCATCGGATAGCGTGAACTGCGGCCACCGCTTCATGATCTCGTCGGCGTCGAGGTCCTCGTATTCCACGTCGCACGCACTCATCGCGCTGCGGTACGTGTCGAGCGGGATCTTCGTGTCGTACTTCGCGAAGTCGAGCCCACCGGTTTTCAGTACCACCTGGTCGCCGCTCTCGCGCTGCAGCACGTCCCACGCATCATACGCGAGCTTCGCGAGCTCGACGTACGCCGTGTTGTGATACGAGAGCCTTATGATGCGCGAGTGATCCTGCGACTCACCGCGCACATGTCCGATCTCGAACTGCTCGATCCCCAGCACCTCCGCGCCCGCCTTCCGCGACAGCCAGTATGCCGCTCCGCTTCCGAGCCCGCCGAGTCCCAACACGATGTATTCATAGTCTCGCTTCACTTCGTGATGTCTCCGAGGCGCTCACCGACGTAGCGCCGAATGTCGAGGCTGAAGCTCTCCATCGGCGCGTAGAAGCCCGATTCGAACACGCGACTTCGCATCCCGCGCTGCACACCCTCGCAAATCGACCAGTCCTGCCGGTTCACGAGATCCCAGAAGTCGATCGCATCCGACGGATCGAAGCCGGCCTTCGCGATCTCGTTTGGATGAAAGAGAAAATCGCAGTCGATGGTCGTATGCTCGGCGCTGCGTGGCCACACGGTGAACGCGGCGACATGGTCGGCCGAGAGGCTGATCATGAAGTTGGGATAGATCAGCTCACCCTTGTGACGCACGCGTTCGTCATCGTTGAGCCCGGGGAACGGCTCGCGCACGCTCGTGCCGCTGTGCGTGAACGTCCACGCCCCCTCGGCGTGCTCGATCCCGCGCTCCCAATCGAGCTCCGAGCCGCCGCGCACCTTGAATCCCGGCACGACCTTGCAGAGCTCCGGATGCACACCCGCGCAGTGATAGCACTCGTTGTAGTTCTCGAGCATCACCTTCCAGTTCGCATCGATCTCGTAGGTAATGCGCCTCACGCGTCGGAGATCGGCGAGCGGATAGTTCGCGAGCCGCGTCGCCGCCTCTCCAATCTGCTCGCGCAGCGTGTGGCCGCGAGCAGCCGCCTCGCGCGGCATGAGGTTCAGAAAGAAGAAGCCGCCCCACGTGTCGATCCCGACGGGAAAGAGTGAGAGCTCCTCCTTCCGAACGCCGGCGCTCTCGTCGAGATACGGCGCCGTGCGCAGCGCGCCCTCGAGCGTGTAGGTCCACGCGTGGTACGGACACTTGATCCCGCTCGCGAACGATCCGGTGAGCTCCGCCGCGCGGCCGCTGCTGTCGGCTCCGGTCAGTACGAGCTGGCACCCCCGGTGACGACACACATTGTAGTAGGCGCGGAGCGCGCCTTCGCGCGTGCGCACGACGAGCACGCTCTCCCCGGCGACATCCACGACGAGATAGCTCCCGGGCACCGCGAGATCCTCCTCGCGTCCAGCGAAGAACCATTCGCGCATGAAGATGCGCTCCTTCTCGCGCGCGAACAGCTCGGGCGAGAGGTAGTGCTCGCGCGTGAGTGTGCGCTCCATGGCAGCGCGCGCCCCTGTCTCCGGCTGCGTCATCGTTTCTCCGAAATGTCAGGGACTGCTCCGGAGCGGACCGCGCTGCTCGGGGCGCATAACATGCCGCCAAAACAGTGAGGTCGCAATTCGACTCGCGCGCAGCCCCACTTGACGCCACTCCCGCGTGATGCTATCCTGGAATCACAATCGAAGACGCCCGTGGTAATTTGCCGCCTATTGCAGCCACGTTAAATAAATGCTAAAACGCGAACCCCCGGGTGGCAGTCCCTCCGGGATTTTTTGCATCTGTAGCTGTCGAGGCCATGACTTCTCTCTCGTCCACCGCTGTTCAGCTCCCGATCGCTTCGCGCATGGATGGCCTTCGCTCCGAAGGCGCCTTCGAGGTGCTCGCGAGCGCGCGTGCGCTCGAGCGGAAGGGACGACAGATCCTCCACCTCGAGATCGGAGAGCCTGATTTCCCAACGGCGCCACACATCGTCGAAGCGGGCGTGCGCGCACTCCAGAACGGCGAGACGAAGTACGGCCCCGCCGGCGGCATCCTCGAGCTTCGCGTCGCCATCGCGAATCATCTGTCGACGCTTGGCATCAATGCCTCGCCCGATGACGTCGTCGTCACGCCGGGATCGAAGCCGATTCTCCTCTACGCCGCGCTCGCGCTCCTCGAGAACGGCGACGAGGCACTCATCCCCGATCCCGCGTACCCGATCTACGACTCGGCCGTCCGCTTCGCCGGCGCACGCCCCGTCACCTATCGGCTCGATTCATCGAACGGCTTCGCCCCCGACATCGACGCGATCGAAGCGGCGATCACATCGCGCACGCGCGTGCTCTTCCTCAACACGCCGCAGAATCCGACCGGCGGCGTGATCGACGCGGGCCGCCTCGCCGCGCTCGCGCAGCTCGCCGAATCGACCGACCTGATCATCGTCGTCGATGAGATCTATCGGCCATTCAACTACGGCGCGCTACCCGTGCCATCGATCCTCACGCTCCCCGGGATGCGCGAGCGTTGTATTCTCGTCGACGGATTCTCCAAAGCGCACGCGATGACCGGCTGGCGGCTCGGCTACGGGCTGCTCCCCACCCCGCTCGCGTCGCGCTTCGCACTGCTCGCGCTCAACGATCACGCGTGCGTTCCCGCCTTCGTGCAGCGCGCCGGCATCGCGGCGCTCACCGGCACGCAGGAGCCGCTCCATACGATGATCAACGAGTTTGCGGCACGCCGCACGCTCGTCACCGATCGTCTCTCCGCGATCGCCGGCGTACGCATCACCGCGCCCGCGGGTGCGTTCTACGCATTCCCGGATGTCTCTGAGGCAACGAACGCCGCAGGGATCACCGCCGCGCAGCTCGCGACGAAGCTCCTCCAGGAGTACGGCGTCGCACTACTCCCCGGCACCGCGTTCGGTGCGGCAGGTGAAGGTCATCTCCGTCTCTCGTTCGCTACGGGGCGCACGGATCTCGACAAGGCGCTGACGCTCGTGCACGAATGCTTCCGCTCACTCGCGAGTTGACGACATGCCCCTCGCCGCCGCACACGCATCGAAGTAACCCCCCGATTCTCGCTCGCGCTTTCCGTCTTTTTGCATAGAGGTCGTATGGCAGTCACTCTCTTTCTCCCCACGGTTCTCGCCCGCCTTGCCGATAGCGGCACTCTTCGGTCCGAGGGCGACACGGTTGGTGAGGTCGTCGCGAACATCGCCGGCCGCTATCCGGATCTTGCACCACGGCTCCGCGATGAGAATGGTGACCCGTACGCCTTCGTCACCTTCTATCTCAACGACGAAGACATCCGCTTCTCCGGAAGCTTCAAGTCGCCCGTGAAAGACGGCGACGAGCTCACCATCGTTCCGGCCATCGCCGGAGGTTGATCCGATGACCGTTACCGCCGCCTCGGCCGCCGAGCTCTCGAACGAGGAGATCTTCCGCTACAGCCGCCACCTCATCCTTCCCGAGGTCGGCCTCGACGGACAGAAGAAGCTCAAGCGCGCCCGCGTGCTCCTCGTCGGCGTTGGTGGGCTGGGCTCCCCAGCCGCGCTCTATCTGGCCGCGGCAGGTGTCGGCACGCTCGGCCTCGTCGACTTCGACGTTGTCGACGCGACGAATTTGCAGCGCCAGGTGCTTCATGGCACGAGCGCGATCGGTAAGCGCAAGCTCGACTCCGCGCGCGACCGCATCGAGGATCTCAACCCGAACGTGAAGGTCGAGGCGCACGAGACGCCGCTGACGTCTCGCAACGCGCTCGAGATCATCGGCACCTACGACATCGTCGTCGACGGCACCGACAACTTCCAGACGCGCTATCTCGTCAACGACGCATGCGTCATCCTCGGCAAGCCGAACGTCTACGGCAGCATCTATCGCTTCGAAGGGCAGTCGTCGGTGTTCGCGACCGGCGATGCGCCGTGCTACCGCTGCCTCTTCCGCGAGCCTCCCCCTCCGGGACTCGTGCCGAGCTGCGCCGAGGGCGGTGTACTCGGAGTGCTCCCCGGCATCGTCGGCACGATCCAGACGACCGAGGCGCTCAAGCTCATCCTCGGCATCGGCGAGTCACTCGCGGGGCGACTGCTACTGATCGATGCGCTACGCATGCGCTTTCGCACGCTCAACCTGCGCAAGGATCCGACGTGTCCCGCCTGCGGCACGCACGAAATCAAGGAGCTCATCGACTACGAGGAGTTCTGCGGCGTGCGCCAGGCTGCTGCGGATGACGCGGCCGCGCAGAGCGCGGTGCCTGAGATCTCGCCGGTGCAGCTCGCGGCGCGCATCGCGCGCGGCGACGACTTCGATCTCATCGATGTGCGCGAGCCGCACGAATGGGACATCGCGCGCATTCCAGGCGCGCGGCTCATTCCGCTCGCGACCCTCGTCAACGAGCTGTCGACGCTGGACAGCGCGCGTGACATCGTCGTCCATTGCAAGATGGGCGGGCGAAGCGCGAAGGCAGTGCAGCAGCTCCAGGCGTCCGGATTCCGGAAGGTATGGAATCTCGCCGGCGGCATCACGCGCTGGAGCGACGAGGTAGATCCATCCACGCCGAAATACTGAACGACATGCCCACGGTAGAGATTCCCAAGCGCGCGGTTCCGGCGTCGACGAATACGGTTCGCGCGCTGCCGCAGCATTGCAAGGTGTGCGGCGCCGAGTTCGACGCGGCGCCGGAGGCGATCTGCGGATCGTGTCTCGGTCCGCTCGAGCCAATGTATCCCGCATCGCGCCGATTCCCGAGCAAGGCGGAGATCGCAGCACGCGCGCCGTCGATGTGGCGCTATCGCGAGTGGCTCCCCTTCGAAGGCACGCCCACGCTCTCGCAAGACACCGGCTTCACGCCGTTGGTTGATGCGCCCCGTCTCGCCGACAGACTCGGCGTTGGCCGACTCTGGATCAAGAACGATGCGGTGTCGCATCCGTCGCTCTCCTTCAAGGATCGCGTCGTCGCCTCGGCGATCAACGCCGCAGTCGCACTCGGGCTCGACACCGTCGGCTGTGCGTCCACCGGGAATCTCGCGAATGCCGTGGCCGCGCAGGCCGCGCGCGCCGGACTTCCGGCTTGGATCTTCATCCCCGACAATCTCGAACAGGCCAAGGTGCTCGGCACCGCGGTGTATGGGCCGAACCTCGTGCGTGTGCGCGGGCACTACGACGATGTGAATCGACTCTGCGCGCAGCTCGCGGACCGTTTTGGCTGGGGGATCGTCAACGTCAACCTTCGCGGCTACTATGGTGAGGGGTCGAAGACAATGGGCTTCGAGATCGCCGAGCAGCTTGGATGGCGGCTGCCGACGGCGGTGGTCGTGCCGATGGCGGGCGGCTCGCTATTGACCAAGCTCCACAAGGCATTCGGCGAGCTCCGCGAGGCAGGGCTCGTGAGCGATGAGGCGCCGAGGCTCTACGGTGCGCAGGCGTCGGGGTGCTCGCCGATCACGACGCTCGTCGAGAGCGGTGGCGAGACGATCGTACCGCAGATCCCGAATACGATCGCGAAGTCGATTGCGATCGGGAACCCCGCCGACGGCGTGTTCGCCGCGCGTGCGATGCGCGGCACGGCTGGCTGGTCCGCCGCCGTGAGCGATGACGCGATCATCGCCGCAATTCGCTTGCTTGCCGAGACCACAGGCATCTTCACGGAGACCGCCGGCGGTGCGACGCTCGCGGGCGCGCTTGCGCTCGCCGAGCAGGGGCGCTTCGGCAGCGATGACGAGGTCGTGCTGTGCATCACGGGGAACGGGCTCAAGACGCTCGACGCGATCAGCGGCTCGATCGCGGACTCGCCTGTGGTCGCGCCGCGCGTGCGCGAAGTCGCCGCGCTGGTGGAGGCTTCCGCGGGATAGCACGAGGCAGCTAGTGCAACGCATCTTTCCCCGATGCCGAGCGCAATCGTCGCGACAGGGTTGAGCAAGACGTACGATGTTAAGGTGCGCGATCCTGGGATCAAGGGCGCGCTCGCGGCGCTCGCGCGTCCGCGCTATCGTCAGGTGCGCGCGGTGGAGGATGTCTCGTTCTCGATCGAGCGCGGCGACGCCGTCGCCTTTCTCGGTCCGAACGGCGCGGGAAAGACCACCACGCTCAAGATGCTCACAGGCCTCCTCTTCCCGAGCGCCGGCGGCGCGCAGGTGGCTGGCTACGACCCGTGGACCGGCGGGAATTCCTTTCGGCGGCGCATCGCGTTCGTGCTGGGGAACAAGCAGCAGCTGCTCTGGGATCTTCCGCCGGAAGAAAGCTTTCGGTTGAATCGCGCAATTTATGGCGTGTCGCTCGCGGACTACACGAGGCGGCGCGCGGAGCTCGTCGAGCTGCTCGTGCTTGGTGATCTCATCGACAAGCCCGCCCGGCAGCTCTCGCTCGGCGAGCGCATGAAGTGCGAGCTCGCGGCTGCGCTGCTCCATCAGCCCGAGGTGTTGTTCCTCGATGAGCCGACGCTCGGACTCGACCTCGAGGCGCAGCAGACCATCCGAACCTTCCTCGGCGAGTACCGGAGGCGGCACGGCGCGACGATCCTGCTGACGTCGCACTACATGGCGGATGTCACGGCGCTGGCGTCGCGCGTGCTGATCATCAATCGCGGCCGTCTACTATATGATGGTGAGCTCTCGGAGCTGGTCACGCGCATCGCGCCCATCAAGCGCATCGAGCTCGTGCTGTCGAAGTCCGTGCCGCGCGCGCGGCTCGAGGAGTACGGAACGGTTGCGCACTACGCGCCGCCGCGGGCGACGCTCGAGGTGCCGCGCGAGACTGCGACGGCAGCGAGTACGAGACTGCTCGCTGATCTCGCGGTCGCGGACCTCTCGATTCAGGATCCGCCGATCGAGGAGGTCATCCGCATCGCGTTCGGTGAAACAGAGCAACAGCCGAGCGGTGATGCGGATCAGCCGCGCGCGGACGTTCGCCGCGCACCGCCGTGAGCCCCGCAGCAGCGCGAAGCCCGCTCGCGACCTTCCGAGATCAGTATGCGGAGCTCATGCGCTCCGCCTTTCTCGTCGACCTGCAGTACCGCGCATCGATCGTGATCTGGCTCATCTGGGG
>JALYSW010000308.1 GCA_030854615.1 Gemmatimonadota bacterium | reverse complement strand
GCGATTCCGCCATGGCCCGAGCAGGCGCCGCGGCCGCCCTTTGAGGACGATCCATCTGTGCAGGTCACGGACGACTTCGCGGACGCCTTGACGTGCGCCGCCTTGGTGGCCTTCGCGTCAACGCCGCCGTGTCCAGAGCAGGCGCCGCGGCCGGTAACCGTAGAGGTCGAGCCGTCGGTGCAGACGGAGCCCGTGCCCTGTGCGGACGCTTGCGTCGAGAACGTACAGAGTGCGGCAATGGCCGCTGTGGCAATGAGAAAACGCACGCGCATTGTGTGGCTCCGAAAAGATGGGATGACGGTCTCCAGGTCGGTCGCGCTCGCAAGGCGCGGTCCATGACGTTGCATATCGTATCATTTCCGCGCCAGTCCAGGGGGTTAGCGGGCTCTGGGGTGACTGACTCGGAGGCACGCGCGTCGATATAACGAACTGAGCCGTGATACGCTCACGCGTGTTGCCGACACCCCCGGAGCCCCGCATGCGATTCTACGGACGCCACCTTTTCGCGGCGCTCATCGTCGCCCTCGTGATTACGGTCGAAAGCTCGTGCCGCTCCGACAGCTCGTCGCCCGTTGCAGTGGCGACCGTCCTCGTAACGCCGGCGGTCGGCACCGTGAATGTCGGGAGCACGTTTGCGCTCACGGCGCAAGCAATGGACGCAGGCGGCACGGTGATCACCGGGCGCCCGACTGCCTTCGTCTCCTCCGACACGAACATCGCGACCGTCGCGTCGTCTGGAATCGTGACCGGCGTTGCGCCGGGCATCGTGACGGTGACCGCCACTGTCGATTCCAAGAGCGCACCGGCACAAATCACGGTGCTCGCCGTGCGCGACGACTGGACCACATATGGACACGACGTGCGACGCACGTCGGCCTCGCTGGGGAGCGTCACCGGCCCGCTCTCGGTCGCGTGGTCGTACGTCCCGCAGGGAACGGCCGGCCACGATCTCGTCACCGTGCTGAACGCGATCGGCACGGTCGACGGACTGTTCGTGCGCACCTCGCTCGCGTCCCACTACGGCTACGGCACGTCGTCCGCCATCGAGCGCGTGTCGCCCGTGGGTGCGCACGTGTGGACGTTCAACATGGGTACCGATGCAGACTTCGGCGACTGGGCATCGCTCATGGCGAACCGCATCATCGTCAACTCCGACGGCACGCGCTACGTCGACCAGTCTTCCGGTGTCTCGGTGCACAGCAATGGCGTCGACACGTGGGGCGAGATCCTCAGCGATTCCTCGACGCTCTATTATGCGAACGACGTGCAGATCGACGGGCCCGGCGTGTACGCGGCCGCGTACGATAGCGCGTTCAAGGCGCGGTGGACGGCAAACAAATTCCAAAGCTGTCGCGGATCAGCGGCCGCGACGGCGGGTGGCCTTGCCCTGAGTAACGGCACGCTCTTCTACGCGCCCAACTACAACGTCGGCAAGCCCGCGACCGTGCTTCCCTTCGCATCGGGAGTGTACGCCTTCAACGCATCGACTGGCGCAAAGGCGGCGTATCACGCGAGCACCCCGTTCAGTCGTATCAGTGCGGATGATTCGCGTGTGTATCTCATCGAAAATCAGAGTACGCTCGTCGCGCTTGCGCAATCGGATCTGCACGTCGTGTGGTCGGCACCGATCACTGGGGCGGGCGAGCAGTCCCCCGTACTCGCCAACGGGCTGGTCATCGTCGGCACGGCATCGGGTGTCGCCGCCTACAATGCCTCGAGCGGTGTGAAGAGCTGGAGCTCAGCGACGCTGAGCGGCGCCGCCGCGCACTGGTATTCCACGTATCAGGGCGGCAACTGCGGCAACGTGCAGATCCCCGTGGCCTACGGTGCAACCGCGACGATCGCTGCGGCGCTCGGGAGCCGGACGCTCGTCGTCACCGCGAGCGACGGTGTGCACGTGCTGGCGCTCGCGACGGGGATCGACCTCTGGCATGCGCAAATCCCCGGCGTCTCGGGAATCGCCGGTAATCCGGTGATCGTCAACGAGCCGAATCGCGGCGCGACGGTGTACGTCGAGACGACATCGAAGGTGTACGCATTGACGCCGCCGGCGGCGCTGGGAATGGTCGGCAGCGCGCGCGCAGGCACCGTGACCCAAACGCGACTGCGGCACTAACCGAACGATTGGGCAAGGGCCCGCGCTCTTCCGCGCGCGTGCAAAGGGTGCTAGGATGCGGCGCTCACCCGCCACGCCCCCTTCGCCCCACCCGTGATGCGCCTTCGCTCCGCCGCCTCGGCGATGCTCGCGGCACTTCTCTCCATCGGTACGCTGCGTGCGCAGACCGTCCGCGGAACAGTCACCGCGCCGGCGGGCGCCGTTGTCGGCGCTTCCGTACGCCTGCTGGAGCTCGAGCGCAGCGTGCGCACGGGCGCCGACGGCCGCTTCTCGTTCGGCGACGTACCCCGAGGCACCTACCGCATCTTCACTTCGGCGCGCGGCTTCGCGTCGTCGACGGATACGATTCGCGTCGCGGGAGAGACCAGCGTCGTTTCGGTGACGCTCCGCGAATCCGCGGATCGTCTCGAGGAGATCGTCGTCTCGGCCTCGCCGGTGGCGGGGCTGTCTACCGAACAGTACCAGTCGACGGCGTCGAAGACGCGCAGCGATCTGCACGGAAGCCCGGGGACGACCTTCGCAGAAAAAATCTCCGATCTTCCAGGCGTCTCCGTGCGCAGCCTCGGCTCCGCACCCAGCCGTCCGATTCTGCGCGGGCTCGGCGACAACGAAGTGCTCGTGCTCGAGGACGGGCTGCGCATGGGCGATCTCGCCACGTACGATCCCGCGCATGCGACGCCGGTTGATGCGATGGAAATCTCGCAGATCGATGTCGTGCGCGGGCCCGCGACGATTCTGTATGGTCCGAGCACGATTGGCGGGATCGTGAACGTGATAACGGACATCGTTCCGGACATCTCCGATCGACGCGTCTCGGGAAGCCTGTCGGGCGAGGGGAATACCGGAAGCAACCAGGTCGCGGGATATCTCAGCAATGTGTTCAGCAGCGACCACCAGGCGTTCAAGCTGTCGGTGGGAGGCGTCCACGGCGAGGACATCCGCATTCCGCATCGCACCTACGCGGATCCCGGAACCGGCGAGGAGTACGATCTCGATCGCATGCCGCAGAGCTTTTCCCGCAACTGGGTCGCTGGGGTGGGCTACACGTACCAGGCGCCGTTCGGTACGATCGGCATCGGCGGAAAGCATTTCGAAACGAACTACGGCATCACGGGCGCTCCGCCGAACGCCGATTTCATTGACTTTCCGCCTACGACGTCGCGAATCACGCAGGGGCGCAACACGCTCGAGCTTCGCAGCCTGTTCACCGTCGGCGGCGGCATCTTCGACCAGCTGCGCGTGACTGCGGCATACAACGATTACAACCAATCCGAGTTTCCGACGGCGCAGGATTCGTCCGGCGTGTCGGACCCGCAGGCCAACCATTTCGAAAAGAAGTCCGTCAACGCCGTCGTCCAGCTGCAGCAGCGCGCGTGGGGACGGCTGCGCGGCACGCTCGGGCTGTGGAGCAACTTCGAGCATCTCGACATCAGCGGAGACCAGCCGCTCGGACCGAACTCGCTCACGTCCGGGCTAGCGGCGTACGCCTACGAAGAGTTCATCGCGACCAGCAGCACGCGCGTGCAGGCAGGGCTCCGCTTCGACTACAACAAGATCCAGACGCATCCGTATGCGCAATCGACTGATTCGGTGTTCCAGACGCTCGACGAGTCGCGCAACTCGAACGCAGTGACCGCCTCACTCGGCGCCGTGCAGCGGCTCGATCCGCATCTCACTGCGTCATTCAGCGTCGCGCGCTCGTTTCGTGCGCCGACGGTGCAGGAGCTCTTCGCCAACGGGCTCGACGCCGCGAGCGGCACGTACTCGGTGGGCGATGCGTCGCTGCGGCCGGAGACCGGCTTCGGTGTGGACGCGTCGCTGCGCGGGAGCTACGACAAGGTGACGTTCGATGTGTCGCCCTTCGTGAACTACATCCACAGCTACATCTACGGCTTCCTCCGTGGCGACACGGTCCAGGATTTTCCCGTGCGTCAATTCGCGCCGACGAACGCGCGGCTGTTCGGCTTCGAGGCGGGGGTGACGGTCGCGCCGGTGCCGGAGCTCGCGCTGCGTGCGAGCACGGATTACGTGAATGCGCAGGACACGCGGCTCGATCAGCCGCTCCCGTTCATCCCGCCGCTGCGCGGACTGCTGCGTGCGACTTACCAGCGGCGGCGCTGGATGGGGTTGCTCGAAGAACGCATGGCCGCGCGGCAGAGCCGCCTCGGCGACGGCGACACGCCGACTGCGGGGTATGGCATCACGAATCTCGGTGTGGGCTTCCGATTCGCGAGCGGCGGGGTGGTACACGATCTCACGCTCCACCTTGATAACGTCTTCAACCAGCTGTATCGCGACAATCTGTCGGTGGTGAAGGACTTCATCCCCCAGCCGGGGCGGGCGTTGCGCGTGGGCTACGAGATGGCGTACTGAGCTTTCGCGGCTCGCTCAGGGATGCGACTGGCCGAGCAGGATGAACGCGGCGACGGCAATGGCGAGCACGACCAGGATGATGGACATCCGACGGCGCTGGCGCCGCAGCGCGAGCCAGCTCGGCATGTCGATGTACCACTTTCCCGGCGACGCTTCGCGGACGACGGCTCGGTCGACGAGCCTCCGCCAGCCGATGCCGCGCATGCCGACGCCGATCTCTACCGGATCGCGCGCACGTTCCGGCGCCGTGATCCCCGCGCCCTCGAACGCCTCGGCGACGTGGCGCTCCTTGATCAGTATGATCGCCCCTCCCGTTGCACCCATGGCCGATCCTCTCCGACAGGGTTGTGCGCGTCGTGCTCACGATGGAGATCCGTGCGGCACGATCGGCAAGAAAGCTTGCACAAAGCCAGCGGAGCGCGCGAGTGGCCCGGGCGCTGGGAAGCTCGTCATCCCTGAGATACGTGGTGCGGCGCGATAAGCGAAGTCCGAGCCCCCACGCTACTTTTTGGAATCGTGACGTGCACGCAATCGACCATTCTGGAGGCGCAAGTGGATGATTCGCACTCGACCGCCATGGGCGGTGTGGCAGTCGATCCCGGCACGGGACTGCCGGAGTTCCTGACGCAGGATTATTCGCTCTACACGGCGGAAGATCACGAGACGTGGCGCATGCTCTACTCGCGGCGCATGGGCGCGCTCGAGGAGACGGGAAGCGCGATCTACCTGAGCGGCGCAAAGCTGATCGGCCTCGAACCGGATCACATTCCCAATTTGGCAGACGTGAATCGGCGGCTCGCAGCGCGCACGAAGTGGGCGGCGGTAGGCGTCGGTGGCTTCATGCCTCCCGTGGTGTTCTTCCGCTGTCTCGCCGCGCGCCGATTTCCGACGACTCTCACGGTGCGTCCGCGCGCCAAGCTCGACTACCTCCCGGAGCCGGACATCTTTCACGATGTCTTCGGCCATGTGCCATTGCACGCCGATCACGTCTTCGCGGATTTCCTGCAGCACTTCGGCGCGCTTGCGGCGGTGTCGCCGGGCGAGAAGGAGACCGCGGAGATGGCGCGCCTCTTCTGGTTCACGGTCGAGTTCGGGCTGATCAAGGAAGCCGGCCGCGTGAAGGTCTACGGTAGCGGGCTCATCTCGTCGCATGGCGACGCGGCGAACGCGCTCGGCCCGAAGTGCGACCGTCGCCCGTTCGACCTCGACGCGGTGATCTCGCAGGACTACGAAATCGACCATATGCAGGACGTACTCTTCGTCGTGGATTCGTTCGACCAGCTCTTCGCGGCGGTGGAGACGATCGCCGCGCGACGAGGCATCAGCGTCTAGCTGACCGCGAGCACGCTCCGGATCGACAGCGATCCCGGGCGCGCGTCGTCCAGCTCCACTCGCACTTCCGATCCTTCCTCGAGCGAGCGTAGCGCAACGCTCTCGACGAAGTGATGCGTGTGCTGTCCGCTCGCGGCGGCCTTCGTGCACGTGCACGACAGCTCGTGCAGGCGCGCGGTGTCATCGATGGCCGTGCCGACATCGAGGCGCAGGGGGAACGATGCGCCGAGCGTCGCGAGTCGCGACGCGGTGGCGGCAGAGATTTCGAGCTTGCCGTCGAGCGGCGTCTTTCGCGAGACCGTGCGTCGTTCCAGGAGCATGGTATGCTAGCTCCGCTGCTGGCGGCGTTCAGCCGGCATTGAACTCCGCATGGTCGCGACGCGCTCGGTGAGTCCGCCTCGCACGGGGAAGCCGAGCCAGTAGCTGACGGACGGGCCCACGAGATGCGCAACGGTCCAGCGTCGAATGTCGAGTGTGATCATGGTTGGCTCCTGGTGCATCTATTACGCGACGTACGAGCGAAAGCTGACGGGCCCCGCCGGTTCAGCCATTCGAGGTGGAGACGACGCCCCGCCAGGCGAAGTCGCGAAGCTCGTCGACGATCGAGTCTTCGATCCAGAAGCGAAGAGTCAGTCGCGAGGGAGGCAGGAATCGGATCCGGCTTCCGAACGGCGAGGGCTCGCGCAGATAGATCGTAATCGGACGAACGCGGTCCCAGGTATTCTGTGTGACGGAGGCGATGTCGCCGGGGAGGATTTCAATCTCCCGGCGAAAGTCGGAGGCGTAGAGATGTCCGTCCGACATCCACATGCGCATCAATTTTGGAGAGCGAACGATCCAGATTGTGCCGACGATCCCTCCGATGACCCAGAACAACATCACCTTCGTGCGGGAGATGTCGGGCACGCGTGCGCCAGCCATGAGCTGCCAGACTCCGAAAATCCAGACGACATAGAAAAACACCGGACCGACAAAGCGGAACCACCGCGTTTCTCGCGACGAGATCTCAGTGCGCACGAGCGCTACGGCGTCTTCGCCGCCGACAGCTTCAGCGATTGCGCGACGGCGAGCAGCTGCGCCTCTCGCGCCGCGTTGTTGGTGAGGATGATGAACTGCAGCCCGACGCCGTGGCGGACGACCGTGTTCGGCGTGTCCACGTAGAGCGTGTCGCCGTGTGCGGGGCGCGTGAGCATCAACGTGTGCGAAGGCGCCTGTCGTCCAGCGAGCGTGAGCGCGCAAGTGGTGGTGGCGAGCGGGCGTCCGATGTCCATGCCGCCCATCCCCATGTTGCCGCGGAAGAGCGCATGCGTGCCGCGCAGCTCGATGCTGCTGGAGTCTGCGCCCACCCACTTCTTGCCCTCGCCACCGCCGTTCAGCGGCGCCTCGCGGAAGTCCTTCGGCAGCGCGAGCGTGCCTTCGAGCGAGTCGGTCTTCCACTGCTGCTCGACGGCATCAGTCGTGGCGGCGGGGATGGCGCACTTGGACATCCCGTCCGCGTTCGCTGCCCACTTCTCTGGAGTGAGCCCGTTGCGGAAATCGAGCTCATCCACCGAGATGCCGGCCGGCCTGCCCGTATTCGATTGAGCGAGTGCGCGCGACGCGAGCATTGTGGAGGCGAGCAGTGCGGCGGTGAGCACGTTCCCGAGTCGCGATACCATATGTCCATCTCCCTGAGTGCGATGCCGATGGCCGGTCGCTGCGCCGGCGTCCTTCCGAAGACTACTGGAAGTTCGCAACGGAGACAGCCCCGCCGTTACTGCGCACGGGCATCCGCCGGCGCAGAGGGTCCGGGGCCGAACATCAGGTAGCCGAAGCCGAGCGCGAGCGCCGCGTAGATGGCGCACGCACCCCACACGAATCCGGAGCCGCTCGATGCGCGCACGGCGTGCAGCAGCGCGAACACGCCCACGAGCGAATGTCCGAAACCGCCGGCGACGACGGCTTTGCCGTAGATCCCGCCAAGGAGCATCGTGCGCGCGAACCAGGCGGTGAGCGCAAGGCCGAAGAGCGCCGCGCCGTACAGCTGCGCGAGCAGCGCCGCCGCGCCAAAGGGTTCGGCCGCGAAGCGCGAAAGCACGACTTCCGGCGCGAAGATGAGCGCGAGCGCGACGACGCCGAGCACGAGGCCGGTCGCCTCCATGAAACGCTGAACGGGCATGCGGTTCACTCCGTGTGAGGTGACGCGGAAAGGTAGCGGCGCTGCCCGCCCGTGCGTGTCGAGCATATACTGAGCGGCGCGGCAGGCGCCGCCCTTTCCGCGAGCACAAGTATCGAATGAAGAAGACAGCCAAAGCGCCGAAAGCCGAATCCACGCGTGAGCGAATCTACGCTGCGGCGCGACGCGTGCCGCGCGGCAGGGTGGCGACGTACGGACAGATCGCCGAGCTCGCGGGGCTTCCCGGACATGCGCGCCAGGTCGGGTACGCGATGGCCGCAATAGGGAAGAGCAGCACCGTGCCGTGGCATCGAATCATCAATGCGCAGGGGCGGGTGAGCATGCGCAGCTCGGGAGCGGGGAGCACGATCATCCAGCAGCAGCTTCTCGAGCGCGAGGGCATCGTGTTCGACGACGGCGGGCGTGTGTCGCTCCCACGCTTTCGCTGGAAGCCGCGCGGCAGTTAGCCGCAGCCCTCCACCCATTCGACCTCGGGCTCGCGCCCTACGCGATAGCGTGTGACTTTGGTCGAACTGTCGGTCTCGAAGACGATGCGCCGCGACGAGTCCGCGGGGGGCGCGGGGCGCACGACGAGGTACTTCCCATGCGGATCGTATTTGGCGGGCATCGCCGAGAGTCGACCGCGGTAGAGCGTCTCGATCTTCGCCTGCTTGTCGCCGATCTTCGCTCCGCGATCGGTCTGCAGCTTCTTATCGCCGATATCGATGCGTGCGAGCGTCGCCGCGACCCACATCGTGCGCATCCCCGGCGGGATGCCGGCGATGGCGAGATAGGCACAGCCGCTGTCCGCGCGCGTGTGCTTCGGAACGGGCGCGTGGAGATCGAGCGCGAGCTGGTCGCGCGTCATCCCGATGCGCAGCACGCCCGCGCCGGAGTCGGTGACGGCCCACGGAGATCTGTTCGTGGCGGCCGGGGTGGCGAGCGCGGGCTCGGGAGCCGGGGCGGGAGTCGGTCGTACAGCCGACGTCGTCGTATCGACACTCTCCGCGGCCGGAGGTGCGGCCGCCGAGTCGGCGTGCGTCTTCTCCGGTGCTCGACATGCGCACGCGATGGTCACGGCGAGCGCGACACCCAGCGCGCGCGTCATGCGCTTGCTCCTTTCAATCCCAGCCATACGACGCCATCCTCCGTGCGACGAAACTCCCACACGCCGTGACTGCCCGGCGTCGAGGCGTAGTCCGCGAGTCCGGTGCGTATGAGGTACGCGTAGTACGATTCGCTCGCGTTCTCGGAGATCCGTCCCTGCCATGCGCGCGCGATCATTTCGATCTCTCCGGGTTCGGCGAAGTGTTCAGAACACGAAGGGCACGAGCCGTTTCGTGCGCAGCGCGTACGCGGCGTACTCCGGCATCGATGCACGCAGGAGACTTTCTTCCGAGACGATGCGCACCGCGGTCATCGCAGTTGCGAGTATGGCGAGCGCGATCGCGATGGCCGTCGGCATCACACCCTGTGCGAGAACTCCGGCCCAGACGAATAGCAGCACCGCCGCGTAGATCGGGTGGCGCCAAAATCGGTAGGGCCCCGAGCTCACCAGACCGCCAGCGGTGGGATTGGCGGTCGCGTGGAAGCTTCGCATGCCGAAGGTGACGCGCGCCCAAAGCATGAGCGCGATCGCGAGCGCCTGCAGGATGAGCCCCACCGTAGTTTGTGCGATCAGCGAATGCTCCAGATACAACGCGACCACCACCCCCACGAGGATCACGAAAGACACCAGCGAGCGCTTCGTCGGGTTCATGAACTACCAGTCCGTCGGAACGTAGTCCTTCAGGAACTTTCCCCACAGATGCTCGCCCGTGTTGATCCCCGAGATGATCGGATCGACGATGCGCGCCGCGCCATCGACGATATCGAGCGGCGGATGGAAGCGATGCTCCGCGACCTTGCGCGCCGCGATCTCGACGGGATCCTCGTCCGTCACCCAGCCGGTGTCCACGCTGTTCATGTGAATGCCGTCGGTCCAGTAATCCTTCGCTGCGGTGCGCGTCATCATGTTGAGCGCGGCCTTCGCCATGTTCGTGTGTGGATGGCGAGTGGTCTTGAACGGTCGATAGAATTGCCCCTCGACGGCCGAGACGTTCACGATGTGCTTATCCCGGTTCGGGGTACGGAGCATGAGCGGCTTGAGTCGCGCATTGATGATGAACGGTGCGATCGCGTTCACCAGTTGCACCTCGAGCAGCTCCACCGACGACACCTCGGCCATCAGCAGCCGCCACGAATTTCGTCCACGCAGGTCGACCTGCTGCAGATCCTGATCGAGACGGCCCTCGGGGAAGAGATCCTTCTGCGCCTGCCGCTCCTCGGGAAGGAGCGCGATCTGCGAGAGCTGCGCCGCGTGCGTGAGTCCCGCGACTTCGGAGATGCGGCGGTCGAGCGTCGCGGGCGAGAGTGTAGTCTCTTCGGCTTCGGGGAGCATGTGGTAGCCACGCAGCCCTTCGTATGCGCCGAGCAGCTTACGCGCGGGCTCGGGCATCTCGCGAAGCGACGTGCTCTCGCCCGCCATCATGTGCTCGTAGAAGTCGGGTGGGCGACGAACGGTCTGACACGCGTTGTTGACGATGAAGTCGAGGCGGTCGCGCGTGGTCAGCAGCTCGTGACAGAACGCCTCGACGCTCGGCGTGTGCCGAAGGTCGAGTCCGAAGATCTCGAGGCGGTCACCCCACTCGGCGAAGTCAGGCTCCTTTGCGTAGCGCGCGGCGGAGTCGCGCGGGAAGCGCGTGGTGACGATCAGCTGTGCGCCGGAACGCAGGAGCTTGAGGCCGGCCTGGTAGCCGATCTTGACGCGGCCGCCCGTGAGGAGCGCGACGCGGCCACGGAGATCCGCGAGCTCCGTTCGCTTCGCGAAGTTGATTTGCGCGCACCGCGGGCAGAGCTGGTCATAGAAGTGATGGATCGATGTGAAGTGCTGCTTGCAGACGTAGCAGTGGATCGACTCGCTGAGCTCACCGGCCGCCGGCTCTGCTGCGTCGCCGTCTGCGCTCACGCCGGAAGGCGGGAAGACGTTCGGAGTGGTGAACACCGTCTCGCGGCGGAGCTTTCGGATTCCCGTATCGGCGTACACGCGATCTTCATGACGCACGACGGACGCCTTCTGCTGCTTGATCGCTTCCTTGCGGAGCCGGCGCCGAGCGCTGATGTCGGGGCTGAAGACGACACCGATGGCGGCGAGGAGTCGCTTCCGGTCTTCATCGGGGACGCGCGCGAGCACGCCGCGATCGCTGCCGATCTCTTCGAGCAGCTCGGACGCCGCGCGAAGTCGCGCGAGAAGCGCCTCGTTTGTGTCTTCGGGCTTGAGCATTCCTGTCGTCTTCATGGGATGAATGCTAACGCGACGGCCGCCGACTTTCAGGCGCGGGGCCGTGGTGCGCGCGAGAGGGGCGAGTGTGGGGATGCTTCTGCCCTCGGCGCAGCACGCGATCAACTCCGCGAGCCGCTTGGCGCGCGTTTCGGGGCGCTTGGCGGAGATGATGCGCCAGGTCGCCGTGCGTCTGTACCAGGGCGGACAGGACTCGAAGAAGCTCCACGCGGCGCGATGCCGCTTGAATTCGCGCTCGGACTCCGCATCGAGGACAGCGCCATCGCGGTTCTCGTAAGCGTAGGTCGCGCTCTTCTTCGCGCTGCGCCGCTCGAATGCGCGGATCCCCGCGGGGGAAACGAGTCCGGCGTCGATGAGCTCCTGCATCTTCGTCACGTTCACCGCACTCCAGATGCTCGCCTGCTTTCGCGGGGTGAAGCGAATGGAGTAGCTGTCGTCGTCGATGCGCCGCCGCACACCGTCGATCCAGCCGACGCACAGTGCCTCGGCCACCGACTCCGGCCACGTCATGCTGTCGCGGCCGGAGTCGCGCTCGTGGAAGCCGACGAGCAGCTCCGTCTTCGACGTGTGATTCGTGGCGAGCCATCTGCGGAACTGAGCGACGCTCCGAAAGAAGCGCGGCGGCGTCGATCCTGCATTCGACGGTGTCTTCGTGGCCACGTCTACTGTCGCTTGAAGAACTGGACGGCCTTCTCGTGCTTCTCGGCGGCCCTCTCGATTTGAAGGTGCCGAGGTTACGGCGCTTTCCGGTTTCCGGATTCTTCTTGCGCGAGTAGAGGCGCTACTCGCCGTTCTTGAGTTTGCGGATCATGACGTTCCGGCTGCTCGGGTTGCGAAAAGGCTCCCGCGGATGCGCTAGTCGAGCGGCTCGATGTCCGGAGCGAGATGCGCGATCTCGAGTGGAAGCTCGGCGGCAAGCAGCCCCGCGACGATGTCGCGATGGCAGTGCTGGTGATCCGCCTCGAAGCAGAGCAGGCAGGCGCGCTTTCCGGAGGCGACGATGCCCTGGAGATCCGCGAGCGCAGCCTGCGCCTCGGGGGACTGCATGTGCTCGAGAAAGATCCGGCGCATCGCCGCGTGTCGTCCGGCGCGCGCCGCGGCGCGGCCATCGGCCGGAGGTGAGTGGTGCCGGTCAGGGTGCCGGCGCTTCGGCGGCAGGTGGCGCGGCGAGCGTGAGCGAGCCTTCGATTTGGAAGTCGCGCAAGATGCCCTGCACGAGCAGCGTCGCGCGCACCGGTACATTCTCGTCTCCGCGCAGCTTTCCATCTGCGATGGCCTTTCGCACGGCGTTCTCGATTTCGCGCTGCGCCGTGACGCCGAAGTGCTTCAGAAATTTGCGGATCGAGAGATTGAATGCGTCTTCATCCATTGTCGTGCTCCTGTATTCGGGTGTTGGTGCTGCTGGCGATACTGGGCGCCTTCATTTCTTCACCGGACGGCGCGGACGCTGTTTGGCCGAGATGGCCTTGATAATGAGCTGTCCGTTTCCCGTGCGCGGAAGCGGGACGCGTCCGTGCGCGTCCGCCGCGCGGATCAGCGCGCGCACCGCGGGCGCAGTGAGGCTCTTCGCGCCGTCGAGATGCACGAAGCGAATTTGATTCCCCCCGCCGTACATGATCGTTGTCGGGTCGGGAAGGTGCGCGCCATAGTGCATGCAGAGCGCAACGCCCTTCGGGCTCACCGCGAGCGAGAGGAGCGAATCGGACGCGCGATCCGTCGAGCTGTAGCCGACCGCGAGAAACTGATAGTTGTCGTACACGAGCTCGTTCGCGGTCGGCAGGATCTTTCGCATCGTCGCGCGACACGTGCGCGCGAGCGCCGCGACCGCCGGATCATACTTCGCGATGAAGGCGGCCAGCTGCTTCGATGCAGATTCAGTGCTCCCTGTCTTCTTCGCACTCGGCACGGTGAATTGCTCCTTCGACTTACGCGTCGGCGGTCGGTCCGTACATCTCGGGAACCTTCTGATCGGTGAGGCGAAGATACATCCCCAGCTGCGCGCGATGGTGGATCTGATGATTCAGCACCGATGAGCGAAGCATTTGGTAGCGGCTGTCGGTCTGCACTACCACGCCCGCTTTCTTGAGCGTCCACATCTGCTCGAGCTTCTCGTCGGTGGCGCCCAGCAGCGCCGCGCGTCCCGCCGCGGCGTTCCGGTCGAACTCCGCGAGCAGCTTTGCGGTGGGCTCCACAGAGTAGCCGGGAAATTTGGGCCCACTCACCGGCTGGATGTCGAGCTCATCGCGCTCGAACATCATCGGTACCCAACCCGGAAGGCGCGCGACGAGCTGCGCGAGATGCGCCATCGAAAACGCCTTGGGATGCGGCTTCCACTCGGCCCGGTCATCGGGCACGCGCTTCAACACCTCTCGCGTGACGGCGATCTCGTGATCGTACTCGGGGACCAGCAGCTCTGAAAGAGACATGGCTCGACGTCGGATGAGGTTCGGTGCTCGTGGTGTCAGGCTCGCATTCGCAAGTTAAAGGCGAGGATGACCGAGAGAGACTCCGACGTTGGTACGTGAATCTTCGCCGAGCAGTTCGCGCACGCGCGCCGCTCAACCGGCCGCGACTGCGGCCTCGCAGAACGCGCGCAGCCCCGCGATGTTCGCGCCGAGTGCCGCGAGGATGTCGAAGCGCGTGATGAGCGCTTCGGGAGCCTCGTAGCTGAGCCAGCTGTGGCCGTCCGCGTCCTCCCATGCGAGTGCGCGCAGTGGAAGTGCGAGGCCGGAGACCGGATTTGCCGCGAGCAGCGGCGTGCCGGCGCGCGGATTCCCGAAGACGATCTGGATCATTGGCGCGAGCGTGAGCCCCGCAGCCGCCGCATCGCTCGCGAAATCGATGCGCGCGAATAGCGTGAGCCCCTTCGCGCGCACCAGCTCGGCGAGCCGGTCCGCGGTCGCGCTTGCACGGCGCTCGCTACGCAGATGCACCACGCCCGGCACCACCGGCGGAGCGATCAATGCGCCCTCACTGGGAATTTCGCTCATGCGTGAACCTCATCAACTTCCCGGATGATAGGTGCGCTCCGTGTGCCCCACGAGCTGCGACGGATAGAAGTACACCTCGCGGAGGTCGCCCGTGCTGTACCTGAGCGCCTGATCGTCGAAGTGTTTCGACGCCGTGTCGCCGCTCTGGCCTCCGGCCGTGATCGCTCGCGCGTGCACGCTATCGGGCCCGAAGTCGACGACGGCCACAAAGCTGTTGCCGCCAGTGCCATAGAGCTTCTTCGTCTTCTCCTTCTCCCACGGTCCGAACGACGCGAGTGATCCCCAGCGCGCCGATGCAAAGCCCACCGGAATGCTCGGCCGCGCGTCGTCGAAGGGTTGCACGATGTCATCCGTGAGCCGCTGGAAACGATTGACGGCGCCCCACGGCATCTTCCATGTGCCGAAGTTCTTCGTGAGTGAATCCGAGGCTACCGCAAGCGCGTCGAGCTTCTCGTGCGCCGAGGTCTTCTTCGCCATGTACTCGTAGATCGACATGTCCTCGCCGTCGGCATCGGCGTGCACCCGTCGCCCGAGCTCGTCGCCCCAATAGCACGCGAGTGTGGTGGGCACGGACTGCACGGACCACCGATAGTCCCACGGGCGGAGCAGCGCGATCTGCGCTGCGACCTTCGCCTTCACCGGATCGGACGCCGGCGTTTTGTCGTACGCATCGATCAGCGTCGGTACGAGATCGGCGAAGGCCGGCTGGTAGCTGTCGTAGGCGGCCTCGATGAGCGACTGCAGCGTGAAGTCCTTTCGGTTCGACAGCACGCGAATGGCGTGGAGACCGCGCGGGCTCTCGATCCCCTGGTCCATGTAGGCGGGGTAGTCGGCCTTCTTCGGGCTGTATGCGCCGGCGGCCGAGTAGGGCCAGTTGTTCGAGTTGTAGAGCCAGCCATTGGGCGGATTGAGCAGGTGCGGGCTGCTGTCGATCGAGGTCACACCCTTGTAGTCGGTGGCGGGATTGCTCCCGTCGACCGGCTTGCGCCAGTCGAAGTGCGTATCGCGAATCGGGACGTGATTCGCGTGAAAGTAGGCGATGTCGCCATCGGCATCCGCGAAGATCGTGTTGTTCGATGAGTTGGTGTGCAGCTCCATCGTCTCGCGAAAGCTCTTGTAGCTCGTCGCCTTCGTGCGCGTATACGACTGCGTGAGCGCCTTGATCGGCTCCTGCATCAGTCGGATGCTGATCCACTTGCCACTGTCCGCGCGGACGATCGGGCCATGCATCGTGCGGAAGACCGTGAACTTCTTCTGCTGCATGCCGCCGCTCGTGCGATACGGAACGGTGATCGCGTAGGCCGTAACGGGCCGCAGCTCGGCGCCGTACTTATAGTAGAGGCTGTCGCCCTTCTTGACGATCGTTTCCGCATATTCGTCGACCACGTCGGCGCCGCTCGTGGTGTGCATCCAGCCGACGCGCGGGTTGAATCCCTGATAGACGAAGAACTGTCCCCACGTCGTCGCGCCATACGCGTTGAGCCCTTCATCGCTCGTCATCTGGAGCTCGGCGCGAAAATAGAAGGACGTGTGCGGATTGATCAGCAGCAGCGCGTGATGATCCGCGGTGTTCGATGGTGCGATCGCAAACCCGTTCGACCCCGAGGGCTCGGCGAAGTGGAACTCGGCCATCGCGAACGCACGGCTCGCGGAAGAGTCGCCGTAGAAGGCCTGCAGGCTTGGCAACGAGACTTTCTCGATGTCTCCGCCGATGCTTCCCTCCGTGAAGGAGAGCGCCATCCACGGCTCGAAGTGGGTGATCATGCGAGCCTTCACCGATGGGTGTTTGTACATGTAGAAGTTCAACCCATCTGCCCACGCGACCATCAACGTCTTGAGAAACTCGGGGCTCGCCGCATACTGCGCCTTCAACGAGTCGGGATCGACGAAGAGCTTCATCCGCAGGTCGCGGTAGATCGCGCTCTCCCCCTCCGCCTCGGCCAGCCTCCCCATCGCGTTGATGTAGTTCGTCTCGACGCGCTTGAAGTCGTCCTCCGACTGCGCGTACACCATTCCGAACACGGCGTCGGCGTCCGTCTTTCCGTGGATGTGCGGAATCCCCCAGTCGTCGCGCACGATGGTGACATTCGCGGCCTGCCGTTCCCAGCGTGGAGCGTCCGGATTCGAGGCGGATTCGTGTGCGCAGGCGAGAGCGCAAGCGGCGAGCAGGAGAGGGAGCTTCTTCATTCGATGCGAGAGTGGCTGGAGTTCGGCGAGCGGCAGACTGGCGTACGACAATAAGACTCTCCGTACGCGGCTCTCACAAGCATACCTCCGTTATTGCGATTTTGCCGTGATGATCGTGCGCACTCTCGCGCCATGCTTGATCAGGAGGTAGTTGATGAAGTCGCCCACCAGCCGGCTCGGCTTTGCCGATCCTCGTGTGATGACGCGCGCACTCAACACCAGCGACTGCGGATCCCATTCGATGTTGAGAACGCCCGGCGTTGCGATTGCGCTGCGCACCTTCATCCACCCCGGCTTTCTCCCCGGCTGTTTTTCGCGAACGAGCTCGAGGCTGTGCTTGCCGAGCTGCGCGTCGCCGCCAATGGCCACCCTGAGACTCGCGCCCTTCGTGCAGAGCGCATGAATGAGAATCTGCATGGAACATCCTTCGCTAAAGTAGAGTTGGGTTGTCGCGCCAGACCGCATGGTTCAGCGCCATCGCCACGCCGAGCCAGATGAGATACGGCACGAGGAGGATTCCGGCGATCGGCTCGATGCGCGTGAAGAGCAGCGCCGTCACGACGACTGTGGCAAAGAGAAGCAGCATCTCGGCGAAGGCGAGCGCGCCCTTGTGAAAGACGAAGAAGAGCCACGACCACAGCGCGTTCAGCGCGAGCTGCACCACGAAGACGATCAGCGCGATCCGCGATGCACCGCTCCATCCGCCCGCACGCCACACGAACCAGGCGGCGATTCCCATTGATAGATAGAGCACCGTCCACACGGGCCCGAAGGCGCGCGCCGGCGGCGCCCACGATGGCTTCTCGAGCTCGGCGTAAAACTGCGGCGCGCGCGCTGAGGCCACGGCGCCCACGGCGGCCGCGGCGAAGCTGCCGAGTATCCAGAGTGCGAGCGAGATCCAGTCGTGCGTGGCGAGATGCATCTGACTCCTCCATGTGAGCGTTACCGCGAGTGCCGGCGTCGGCGGGTCACTTCACCAGGCGCTACTTCTCGGGGCGCCACGCGCCGAGTAGCTGGCGTACGAGGATGAGCTGCCCCGTGTGGTAGGAGAGATGATCCTGCGCGAGGAGAAGCTCGCGCAGATACGTCTGCCCATCGCCGTGCGGGATCTTCGCAAAGAGATCCGTCGTCTTCTCGTCGGTTGCGAGCGCTCGCAGCGCATCTCGATCTGCGCGAAAGCCCTTCGCGCTCTTCTTCCACGCCTTTGCATCGGGCGGGGCGGCGCGCGTTGGCCAGTAGTCGGTGGGCCAGTTGCCCGCCTCGTACTTCGGATTCACGCAGAAGTCGAGGATGTCGTGCTGTGTGAGACGGATGTGCTCGAGCAGTTCCCATGCCGAATGCTCGAGCCCCTTCGGTCGCTTCCCCTGCAGCTTGAAATCGAGATCGGCCATCGCGGCGTCAGCGGTCGCATGCGCATCGTGCGAATCGATGTATTTCGCCAGCTGCTCGCGCAACTCCTTCGTGTGCGGCATCAGGCGGGGCGCCGGCGCCCGATGAGCGCGAACGCGGTGTCGAGTCCTATTCGCTTGAGCATCGTCATGGATTGGTTGTGAGCGTGAATGTGAACGTGCTAACTCTCGGTATCCGACTCAATGAATCCGCAACGAATGCGTGCGGAGTTCGGCACGATCATGGGGGGCGCCCGGTTGAAGAGATAGTCGTGGCCGCCGCCCTCCCGTGGTTCAGAAGCTACGCACTCCTCTCCGACCGCTGCTTCGCGGCGCCGTTCACGCCGAACCATGCGAGCATCGCGGCCCCGATCAGTAGTGCTGCGGATGTGACGCTCGCCATGTGCAGCCCCCCGACGATGTGATCGCGCGCATTCCCGACGAACGCGCCGAAGATCGCGACGCCGATCGCACCGCCGGCCTGTCGCGCCGTATTCAGCAGCGCCGACACGGTGCCGGCCCATTTGCGATCGACGGCAGCGAGCGTGGCCGTGGTCATCGCCGGAACCGCAAGCCCCATTCCCGCGGGGATCAGTATGAAGGCGAGGAGCATGCTGGGGTAGCTGCTCGCCGCGCTCAGGCGCAGCAGTAGTGCATACCCTGCCGCACCGACGATCGCGCCGATTGCCATCGGCGTGCGCGACCCCGCGTGTCCCGTGAGCCATCCGCTCAGCAGATTGGCCACGATGAATGTTGCCGTCAACGGCAGGTAGGCGACGCCCGCCTGGATCGCGGAATATCCGAGCAGTTGCTGCAGGTAAAGACTGAGGATGAAGATGATCCCGTAGTAGGTCAGGTTGACGAGCGTGCCGAATGCGATGAGCGGGCCGAGCCGTGCGCCTCTGAACATCTCCGTCGGCACCATCGGTGAATGCGCGCGACGCTCGGCCATCACGAACCCCGCCCCGCAGAGGATCGCGAGCGCGCCGCCGACGAGGACGACCGGACTGGTTGCGCCGAGTGGCCGCGCCTCGATGACCGCGCCGATGAGTCCCGCCATCGCGATGATCGCGAGCGTTTGCCCGCGCGCATCGATGCGGCGCGCGTCCGGGTGGCACACCGTATCCGGAATGCGCAGCGCCATCGCGATGCCGATCGCGCAGATCGGAACGTTGACGAAGAAGATGCTGCGCCAGCCGAGCGTGCCGATAAGCAGACCACCGGCGAGCGGACCGGCCGCGATCGAGACGCCGCCCGCTGCCGTCCAGAGTCCGACCGCGCGGGCGCGCACCTTGTCGTCGTGTCCCGCGGCATGATTGAGCAGCGCGAGCGATGGGGGCACGAGGAGCGCGGCGCCGATGCCCTGCAGCGCGCGCCCCGCGATCAGCGCGCCCCCGTTCGGCGCGGCGCCGCACGCAATCGACGCGGCGGCGAAGAGCGCGAAGCCGAGCACGAAGAGCCGCCTGGAGCCAAAGCGATCGCCGAGACCTCCGGCGGAAAGGAGGAGCACCGAGAAGGTGAGCGCGTACGCGTCGACGACCCATTGCAACACCTCCACGCCCGCACGCAGATCAGTGGCGATCTTCGGCAGGGCGACGTTCACGACGGTGACATCGAGCTGCACCACGACGAAGCCGAGGCTGGTGCCAGCGATGATCCACGCGAGTGAGGGATCTCCGGGCGTCGTTTTGCGCGTGGTCATGAGTCACTGATATCATTCGTAGTCGAGCGGGGGGCCTGATCAACGCTCGAATTGTAAACGAAACGATGGCGAATATGGTTTGGCGACCATCAAACTATCCGATGCTCACCGGGGACGATCGTCGTGACGCTTTTTATCTGTACTGCCTGTGGAACGCAGTTCGCCGAGCGAACCGGCGAGAAGGGTGCGCGCGACACGCCGCCTGAGTCGTGCCCGACGTGCACGGACGAGCGACAGTACGTTCCGCGTGGCGGCCAGCGATGGACGACGCTCGAGGCGCTGCAGAGCGATCACCGAAACTACTTTCACCGGTTGTCGCCGGGGATGTACGGCGTGGGGACGATACCCGCCTTCGCGATCGATGAGCGAGCGCTGCTCGTCGCGCCGGGCGCGCGAACGGGAGCGCGCGAGCCGATGGTGCTGTGGGACTGCATCGCACTCCTCGACGATGCGACCATCGACATCATCCGCGCGCTCGGCGGACTCGCAGCGATCGCGATCTCGCATCCGCACTACTACACGACGATGGTCGAATGGGCGCGCGCGTTCGACTGTCCGCTCTTCCTCCACGCAGATGATCGTGCGTGGGTCGTGCGCCCCGATCCTGCGATCACCTTCTGGGAGGGCGAGACGCGCGCACTCGCCGACGTCGGTGCGACGGACATGACGCTGATCCGCTGCGGTGGGCATTTCGCGGGCGGCACGGTGATGCACTGGGCCAGCGGCGCGGAGGGAACAGGCGCGCTGCTCACGGGCGACGTTCTCCAGGTGTCGAGCGATCTGGCGAGTGTAAGCATCATGCGAAGCTATCCCAACTACATCCCGGTCAGCGCGGCCACCGTGCGCCGCGCGCGCGAAGCGATTGCGCCCTACGCATTCGACGCGCTCTACGGTGCGTTCCTCAATCGCCAGATCGAGCGCGATGCGAAGGGAGCAGTCGACCGCTCGCTCGCACGACTCGTCGATCGGCTCGAAGGCGTCAGCGGGCCGGATGCTCCGCTTCCCGGGCGGTAGCGCAGAGCACGCATCCGAGCTCGGTCCCGAGGTGGCCACTCCGCCCGCTCTCGCTCAGCACCCACTCGCGCACCTGCCACGGCGGATCGTGCCGCACATGCTGTCCGTGTCCGCACTCGAGCTCAGCCACCCAGTGTAACTCGACATCCTGATGGTAGCCAACGATGCGACGCGAAATCGAAGGGCGATCGGCGATCACTCCTCGCACTTCTCCAGTTTGCTGTGCGGGACGAACGTCGCCACCGGCGTGCCGTCATCTTCGAGCAGGTCGAGCAGGTCAATCGTGTGCCCGTCCTTGTCCTCCGACGGCTCGGCCCTGTAGCACTGGCCCTCCTTGGCGCGCTGCATCTCGTGCTCCGAGAGTCCCGCGCGCATCCGATACATGCTTCCCGCCATCACGTCTTCTCCGCTGGGGACGACCTTCGCGATCTTCGCAATATCGCAGCATTGTCAGCGGATGGTACCTCCGAGCCGGTTCGAATTGGTGCTTCGGAGTTCTCCGACGCGGCACCGTTGCCGTCAAATCGTTCACCGACAACTCGACGGTGACCTTCGCCAGCGGTCAGACGACACACGCGACGTACAAGGCGACGGAGGTGTGGCTGAACAAGCCGAAAGGTTGGCGCATGATCTTGAGCCAGACGCTCACCCTTCCCGCCGATCCAGCGGCCGCGACGCACTGCGCCTCACGCGCGTCGGTCAGGTCGCCTACGAATCGCGCAGTGCGACCAGAGGGCCGACACGCGCCGCGCGACGGGCCGGCACGTAGCCCGCGAGCGCCGCGCTCGCGCCGAGCACCACGAGCGTGATGAGGATCGACGGCCAGTCGAGCACCCCTACCTGATAGAGCTGGTGTTGCACGAGACGCATCGCCCCAAGCGCCGCCGGCATGCCGATGATGATCCCACCGACGACGAGTAGCATCGCCTCGCCGAGCACGAGACGCAGGACATCCGCCGGCTCGGCGCCCAGGGCCATGCGCAGCCCGAACTCGCTCGTGCGGCGCGCCGTCGCGTACGTCATCACGCCGTAGAGGCCGAGCGCCGCGAGCGCGAGCGCAAGCGTGCCGAACACGCTCACGACGCGCGAGACGAGACGGTCCTGTGCGATCGATTCGCCAATGAGCGCCGAGAGTGGACGCGCCCTGAGAGAGAGTGAGGGATCGGCGGCAGAGAGAGACAGGCGCAGCGTCTCGACGAGCCGGGCCGGATCACCGCTCGCGCGCGCTTCGATTGCGAACTGTCCTGGTGGCTGACGCATCTGGAACATCGGGAGATAGGCGCGACGCACGGGTTTCGCGCGCAGATCATTCCCCTCTACGTCGCTCACCACGCCGACGATCTCGAACGTCGAGCTATCCGTCGTCACGTGCGCGCCGAGTGCGCCGCCGTGCGGAAAGAAGAAGCGCGCGGCGGTTTGATTGAGAACGGCGACCTTCGCGCCGGACTCATTGTCGCGTGCGTCGAAATCGCGTCCCTGCAGCACGTGCGCGCCAATCGCGTTGAAGTAGCCGGGGCCGACGTCGTCGTACGCGATCGAGCTGTCTTCGTCGGAACGCGCGGTGAATCCCTCCACGGTCATGCTCGTTCCCGACTCCGTACCCGAGAACAATCCGTTCTCCGATGTCGAGGCCGCGATGACTCCCGGCGTCTGCTGGGCTCGTGAGAGCATGTCGCGCACTAGCGTATGCAGCCGATCGCCCTTGTAGCCTGCGCGCTGCGCGTCGACCTCGACGATGATGAGCTTGTCACGCGCGACGCCGATGTCCGTCGTCTGCATGCGCTGCATGCTGCGCACGAGCATACCGGTGCCCACCAGCAGGAGTACGGAGAGCGCGACCTGCGCGACGACGAGCATCTTGCCAAGTCCGAACTTCCCCGTGCCACGCTCGGCGTTCGACACGCCGCGCCCCTGCGCGCGCAGCACCGTCGCGAGCTCGACGCGGGTGGCGCGCAGTGCAGGTACCAGCCCGAAGAGAATCGCCGTCGCGAGCGAGAGGGCGGCGGTGAAGGCGAGCACCGGGCCATCGAGACGCGCCTCGAGTTGCGCGCCGCCCGTGAGCGCGATGAGCGCCGAGCTCCCCCAGATGGCGAGGAGAATTCCGAGCGCACCGCCCGCAAGTGCGAGGAGCACGCTCTCGGTGAGCAGCTGTTGGACGAGTCGGAGGCGGTTCGCTCCGAGCGCCATGCGCACGCTCATCTCTCGGCCGCGCGCGGAGGCGCGTGCGAGCATCAAGTTCGCGAGATTGGCGCAGACGATAAGGAGCACGACGGCCACCGCGGCCATGAGGATGTACAGCGGGCCGGAGAAGAAACGGCGGTAGTAGGAGAAGCCGCGCGCGCCGCATTCTACCTGCACGGGCTCGTCGCGCACGTTCTTCGTGACGCTGGCGACCTCGGACGGAATGGCGTGATCAATGAGCGAGCGATTCTCCGCTGCGATGATCTCGCTTCGGGCCTGCGCGAGCGTAACTCCTGGCGCGAGGCGCCCCATCATCTGGAGCCAGCTGAGGCTTCTATCGCGTAATGCTGGCGCGTTTGGCATGAGCACTTCCTGCTCCATCAACGGAAGCCAAAGGTCGCTCGGCTGCTCGACGACGTCGCCGGTGAACCTCGGCGGCGTGACACCGACGATGGTGAGGGCGACACCGTTCACCTGTATCGAACGACCGACGACGCTGCGGTCGCCCGCGAATCGCGTCCGCCAGTAGGCATCGCTGATCACGACCACCGGTGCGCCGCCGGGCACGCGCTCTTCGTCTGGCGTGAACGTGCGGCCGATCGCCGCGGGCACCTGCAGCACCGCGAAGTAATTGCCCGAGACGAACCGCCCGCGCGGATGCTCTGGCTCCTTCTGCGTGCTCTCCACGAGCGCATCGACGCGCACGCGGCCCGTTGCGTAGACGCCCGACAGCGTGTGTACCTGGTCGCGAACGTCTGCGTACACGGGATACGAGACGATTTCGTTGCGCGGCGTCCCCTCGGAGAGACCGCCAGTGCGTGCGGGATTCCCGATCGTCACGAGCTGCTCCGCATGCGGCACGGGCAGCGTGCGCAACACGAGCGCATCGATGAGCGTGAAGGTCGACGTGTTCGCGCCGATGCCGAGGGCGAGCGTGAGCAGCACGACCGCGGTGAAGCCGGCGTTCTGCCGCATCGAGCGCAGCGCGTAGGCGACGTCCTGCCGCAGGTCGCTCAGATAGTTGGTGCGTCGCATGGCGCGTTCCCGGTGAGTGTCGATGTCGAGGCAGCCGTCGCGGATCGCGTTCATGTCGCCGAAGCGCTCGAGCGCCTTCGCGCGCGCGGCATCCGGCGCAAAGCCGGCGGCGATGAGCGTCTGGGTGCGCATGGCGATGTGGAAGTCGAGCTCCTGGTCGACGTCGCGCTCGAGATGCCGGGCACCGACGCCGATGCGGAAGACGCGAGTCCAGCCGCCGCGCTCCGTCACGCGGTGCGCGGTGAGCCGCTCGCGTGAAGCGCGCGCGAGGCGGCTTCGACGAATTGCTGCCACGCGGACAGGCCGGTGCGCAGCTGCGCGCGCCCGGCGGCTGTGAGCTTATAAAACTTTGCGTGGCGGTTGTTCTCCGAGAGGCCCCACTCGGCCTCGATCCACTTCTGGCTCTCGAGCCGGTGCAGGGCGGGGTAGAGCGTGCCCTCGCCCACGAGCAGCGTTTCACCCGTCGCCTGCTCGATCCAGTCGGCGACCCCGTAACCGTGCCGCGGTCCCCAGGTCAACGCCTTGAGGATCAGCAGGTCGAGCGTGCCGCGCATGAGTCCTACATCGATGTCGCTCATCGTCTCCTTCCGTGCAGTGATGGGAAGGAGAATATCCTCCTTCCCATCGCCACACAAGGGGAGCGAGTCGATACGCTGTGCTACCGCACGCGAGCTACCAGATCTTCACACGATCCGCGGGCGCGAGATACATCTTGTCGCCGGGCTTGACGTCGAACGTCTTCTCGAACGCATCGTTGTTGATGAGCGGCACCATCGCACGGTAGTCGCCGGGGGAGTGCGGATTGGTGAGCAGCTGCTGGCGCAGCGCATCATCGCGAATCTTGCCTCGCCAGATCTGCGCGAAGCCGATGAAGAAGCGCTGGTCGCCGGTGAGACCATCGATCACCGGCGCTTCCTTGCCGTGGAGTGAGATGCGATACGCGCGATACGCCTGCGCGAGCCCGCTCAGATCGCCGATGTTCTCGCCCATCGTCAGCTTGCCGTTGATGTGCAGGTCATCGATCGGATTGATGGCGTCGTACTCCGCGCTGAGCTTCGTGGTGCGCTCCTGGTACGCCTTCGCGTCGTTCGCAGTCCACCAGTCGCGCAAATTGCCCTCGCCATCCGATTTGCGCCCCTGGTCATCGAAGCCGTGGCCGATCTCGTGGCCGATCACCGCGCCGATCGCGCCGTAGTTCACCGCATCATCCGCGTTCACCTGGAAGAACGGTGGCTGCAGAATGCCGGCGGGGAAAGTGATGTCGTTCGCCGTCGAGTTGTACTGTGCGTTCACGGTTGGCGCCGTCATCCCCCAGCGTGTGTTGTCGACCGGTTTGCCGAGTCGGCTCGTCATATCCGCGTACTCGAACTCGCGCGCGCGCAGCTCGTTGCCGAAGAGATCATCGCGCTTGATCGCGAGCGCCGAATAGTCGCGCGGCTTGCCGGGCGCGCCGATCTTCACCTTGAAGTGTGCGAGCTTGTCCTTCGCCTGCGTCTTCGTCTCTGGGCTCATCCACTCGAGGCTGTCGATGTCGACGCGGTAGGCGTTGATGATGTTCGTCACCAGCGCATCCATCCGCGCTTTCGCCTCGGGCTTGAAGTACTTCGCGATGTACAGGGTGCCGGCGGCCTCGCCGAGCGTGCTGTTCGTGCCGTCGACGGCGCGCTTCCAGCGGACGGCCAGATCCTGTTGGCCGTTGAGCGTCTTGCCGCGGAAGGCGAAGCGCGCCTGCACGAAGGCGGTTGGGAGCTCCTCGGCGAAGCCGTCGAGGAGCTTGAAGGTGAGATACTCGCGCCAGGTCGACACCGGCGTGCTCGCGAGCACGGGATCGATCGCCTTGACGAAGTCCGGCTGGCGCACGACGACGTCCGTCGCCTTCGACAAACCGGCCGCGTCGAGATAACTCTTCCAGCTGTACGACGGCGTCATCGCTGCGAGCTCGGCGACGGTCATCTTGTTGTACGTGGCGTCGCGATCGCGGTTGCGCGAGCGCTCCCACTGCGGCGACGCGATCTGCGTCTCCAGGGCGAGGATGCGATTCGCCGCGCCCGCGGGGTCGGGCTGCTTTGCGAGCGTCAGCATCTGCGCGATGTAGGCGACGTACGCGGCGCGCGTGGCCGCCATCTTCGGATCCTGCTTCAGATAATAGTCGCGATCGGGCATGCCGAGCCCGGACTGCGAGAGCTGCACGATGTTCTCGGTCGAGTGCTTCGCGTCTGCGCTGACGAACACGCCGATCGGACCGCTAATGCCAAGATGGGCGAAGTGGGCGAAGGTCGCCGGAAGCTGCGACGTGGTCTTGAGCGCCGCGATCCGCTTCAGCTCCGGTGCGAGTGGCGCGGTGCCGAGCTTCTCGACGCGCGCGCTGTCCATGTAGCTCGCATAGAGATCACCGACCTTCCGCTGTGGGGAGCCGGCCGGCGCGTTGGTCGTGCTCGCCTCCTCGAACAGCTGATGCTCGGCGTTGCGGCTGTCCTCGCGAAGCTCCTGAAATGCGCCCCAGCTCGATGCGTCGCCGGGGATCTGCGCGCTCTTGAGCCAGCCGCCGTTGACGTAACGATAGAAGTCGTCCTGCGGGCGGACGGAGTGATCGAAGCGGCTGGTGTCGATGCCGCTCGAGAGCTGCTGCGCGGCGGCGGGGATTGCTGCCGCGATGAGTGCGGCGGCGACGGCGAGGGTGGATGCGAGCGGACGAATCTGATGGATCACGGCGGACCTGTGATGAACGGGAGGTGCGCCCGACAGCGAGGGCGCGCGGCTAGCGGGAGCGGAGCGTCGAGCTCTCTGGAAATAATTACGGACGGGACCGCGAGAGCGCTGCGAAGGCGCCGAGGAGGAAAGCGGGCTCGGCGAGTGTTGCGTGCTGGTGCTCCGGATGCGTAAGCTGGAGTTGCGCCGGCGGCGAGACGGGCGCGGAACGGTCAGGTGCGCTCGCGTCGGGAAGCATTATCTTTGTGTACTAATCGTCGGGGAACGGTTAGCCACGCGAAATCCGCCGCAACGCCCCTCGAGCAGTGTGAGGGTGGAACCAATCGGCCACACCGGACTTCTATATCCTGTACGAGTTCGCCTTCCGACGACAAGGAGCCTCTGCAAACCATGATGCACTTATTGCGCGCGACGACTACAGCGTTCTCCGTGGCCGGTGTGTTCGCGATTGCCGTACACTCCGCGTTCGCTGCGACGCCGACGAATAGCCCCGCCCCCGCTCCCGCGATGCACGCGACGATCACCGTCAAGATGATCGGCGATGCCAAGGGCTATCGATACGAGCCGAAGATCATCAACGCCAAGGCTGGCGACGAAATCACGTTCATTAACGTCATGGGCGGCCCGCACGACGTCACCTTCAAGCCGGACGGAATTCCGGCGGGGATCGCGGCAGCGCTGCAGGCCGACATGCCGAAGACGGCGGGTCCGCTCCAGGGCCTGCTGTTGGTCACCGATGGCGAAAGCTGGACGATGTCGACGACGGGACTCAAGCCCGGCACGTACAACTTCTTCTGCACGCCGCACGCTGCGCTCGGAATGAATGGGCAGCTCATCATTCAGTAGGCGAAGCGTTTCTCGGAGCTTCGAATAACGAGGGG
>JALYSW010000290.1 GCA_030854615.1 Gemmatimonadota bacterium | reverse complement strand
CCCACGCGCAGACGACATCGTCCGCCGTTAGGCGGGCCGACGGGAAAAAGTGATTGGCGGCGTCGAGCAGGTAGGCGACGTCGGTGCGCGAGGCGCGGACGTCGTCCGGCGTCGCCGTCGTCTCGGTATCGGTCGTCCCGATGATGGTGTGCGTATCACCGGGCAGGATGAACATCACCCGTCCGTCCACCGGCGAGAGCAGCGTCAGAGCCGCATGATTGCCGACGCGCCCGCGCGGTACGGTGATGTGAACGCCCTTCGTGCCATGCAGCGCCGCCGGCGCACCCGGCTCGTCGAGGCGGCGGATCTCGTCGCTCCACGGGCCGGCCGCGTTGACGACCACCCGCGCCCGGATCGTGGTTTCGGCGCCGGTGATCGCGTCGGCGACGACGGCACCGTCGGTCCGACCACGGAGCGATGTCAGCCGGCGGACACCCGCATGGTTGGCGACGGTCGCCCCGGCCTCGCGGGCGCCGAGCGCAGTCGCCAGCGTTAGGCGGGCGTCATCAGTGGCTGCATCGTAGTAGCTGGCGCCGCCGGTGAGACCGTCGGCGAGCAGCTTCGGCTCGTGAGCGATCACTTCGTCGGGATCGAGCCGGCGATGCGGGGCGACGTTGCGGAAGAGCGCGAGCAGGTCGTAGAGAAACAAGCCGGCGCCGAGCTTCCAGCGCGGGACGCGCGAGCCCTCGTAGACCGGCCAGGTGAACTCGAGCGGCCGGACGAGATGCGGCGCGAGGTCGAGCAATCGCCGCCGCTCGAGACTCGACTCGAAGACGAGATGGAGATGACCGTGCTCGAGGTAGCGAAGACCGCCGTGCACCAGTCGCGACGACCGGCTCGATGTCCCGCTGGCGAAGTCATCGCGCTCGACGAGTGCGACGTTCAACCCGCGCAACGCCGCATCGCGCGCAACCCCGACTCCAGTGATTCCGCCGCCGACGACGAGCACGTCGAACCGCTGCGTGCCGAGTCGTTCGAACACCCGCGCCCGGTCGACGAGCGGCTGCGGAATCGCGTCGCGCCGCGCCGGCGTCGCAGAGTTGATGTCGTTTCGAGTCGGCGCACCAGTCATGTCGATATCATGGCGAGCGATGCATGAACCGGTAAGGGCGCGCGCGCGACATCACCCGACGCGTCCGCCTATTCCTGCGAGCGATGCTGCGGTCTAGCTTTCGTCCATGCTGACAACCATTCCCGGACGACGCGTCGCCATCGTCGCTGGAGTCCGGACGCCATTCGTAAAAGCCGGAACGTCCTTCAAGAACATCTCCGCGATCGACCTCGGCAAGCTGACCGTTGCCGAGCTGCTGCAGCGAGCCGACCTCGATGGCAAGGAAGTGACGGCCCTCGTCTTTGGCACCGTCGTCCCGTCAGTGCTTGCACCGAACATCGCGCGCGAAGTGTCGCTGATCCCGCAGCTGCCAAAGGGATGCGAGGCGTACACCGTGAGCCGGGCCTGCGCGTCGGCGAACCAGGCGATCACCGATGCCGCCGACCAGATCGCGCTCGGCCATCACGACTGCATCATCGCCGGCGGCGCCGAGTCGCTGTCAACGGTTCCGATCCTCCACTCGCGCGGCTTCGCGGACGCGCTCGTCGCGGCGAGCAAGGCAAAGTCGCTCGGCGGCCGCGTTGCGTCGATCGCCCGTATTCGCCCGAAGGATCTGGTGCCGATCACGCCGGCGATCGCCGAGCCGAGCACCGGCGAGACGATGGGTCAGAGTGCCGAGAAGATGGCAAAGCTGAACGCGATCAGCCGTGAGGCGCAGGACGCGCTCGCGCTGCGGTCGCACCAGAACGCCGCTCTCGGAACGAAGGACGGCCGCCTGACGGCGGAGATCTTTCCGGTGTACGTGCCATCGTCGTACGAGACCATCGTCAGCAGCGACAACGGCATCCGCGCTGACAGCACCATCGAGGCGCTGGCCAAGCTGCCGCCGGTATTCGACCGCAAGTACGGCACGGTGACGGCGGGCAATTCGTCGCCGCTGACCGACGGTGCGGCCGCGGTCGTGCTGATGAGCGACGACAAGGCGAAAGCGTTAGGCTACAAGCCGCTCGGCTACATCCGGAGCTACGCCTACGCGGCGCTCGACCCTGGTGAACAGCTGCTGATGGGTCCCGTCCTGGCGGCGCCGGTGGCGCTGCGCCGGGCCGGTCTCTCGCTGAACGACATCGACCTCGTCGAGATGCACGAGGCGTTCGCCGCGCAGGTGCTGAGCAACCTGAAGGGATTGGAGAGCAAGGCGTGGGCGGAGCGCGCCGGGTTTTCGCATCCAGTCGGGACGGTGGACCCGTCGAAGCTGAACGTGATGGGCGGGTCGATCGCGATCGGCCATCCGTTCGGCGCCACGGGTGCGCGCATCACGACGACGCTCGCGAACGAGCTTCGCCGCCGCAATGGACAGTTCGGATTGATGACGCTGTGCGCCGCCGGCGGGATGGGATTCGCGATGGTGCTGGAGAACGCGTCATGAGCAATGCGCTGACGACGGAGCTTCGGGAGGGCGGCGTCGCGATCGTCACCTTCGATCTCGTGGGTGAGTCCGTCAACAAGCTGACGCGCGGCGTGCTCGAGGAGTTCAAAACGTTGATGGATCGCGTCGACTCGGACACGACGATTCGCGCAGTAGTGCTGTTCTCCGGGAAGCCCGATCTCTTCATCGCGGGCGCGGACATCGATGGCTTCCTCGAGCTGCGCACGGCGGCGGAGGCCGAGGCGCTGAGCAGGGAAGGGCAGGAGCTGATGAACCGGATCGAGAAGCTTCGCGCGCCAGTGGTGTTCGCGATTCATGGTGCATGCGTCGGCGGCGGGCTCGAGGCGTCGCTCGCCGCTGCGTACCGGATCGCGAGCGATCATCCGAAGACGGTTCTTGCGCTCCCCGAGGTGCAGCTCGGGCTGATTCCAGGTGCGGGTGGGACGCAGCGGCTACCGCAACGAGTCGGCCTCCGGCAGTCGCTCGGGATGATCCTGCAGGGGAAGAACGTGCGCGCGAAGAAGGCGCTGCAGATCGGGTTGATCGATGAGCTCGTGCATCCGTCGATTTTGCTTGAGATCGCGGTCGATCGCGCGGCGAAGCTCGCGGATGGGAAGATCGCGCGCGAGCGCGGACGTGCGGTGCACGGCCTGTCGGATGTGGTGCTCGAGGACAATGCGCTCGGCCGGAGCGTCGTGTTTCGCAAGGCGCGCGAGGCGACGCGAAAGGCGACGAAGGGGAACTATCCGGCGCCGCTCGCCGCGATCGATGCCATCGAGCAGTCGTACATGGGCGATCGTGCGAAGGGCTTCGCGACGGAGGCACGTCTCTTTGGCGAGATGGCGGTGACAGACGTGAGTCGCCAGCTCATTTTTCTGTTTTTCGCGACGGCCGCGCTCAAGAAGGACACCGGTGTGGGTGGCGCGAAGGTGCAGCCGCTGCTCGTCGAGAAGATCGGCATCCTCGGCGCGGGGTTCATGGGCGCGGGGATCGCTGCGATCGCAGCGATGCAGGGGACGGTCGTGCGGCTGAAGGACGCGCAGCACGAGCGCGTCGGGAAGGGGCTGAAGGAAGTCGCGAGCATCCTCCGCGAGAGTCTCAAGCGCAAGCGGATCACGAAGCGGCAGCTCGACGATCAGCTGACGCTCGTGGGGGGCACGATCGACTATTCGGGCTTCTCGGACGCGAGCATCGTGATCGAGGCGGTGTTCGAGGATCTGAAGGTGAAGCAGAGTGTGCTCGCGGAGGCGGAAGCTGCGGCGCCGCGCGCGATCTTCGCGTCGAACACGAGTACGATCCCGATCGAGCAGATTGCCGCGAATGCGAAGCATCCCGAGCGCGTCGTCGGCATGCACTTCTTCTCGCCGGTGCAGAAGATGCCGCTGCTCGAGGTCATTCGCGCGAAGCGCACTGGCGACGAGGCGCTGGCCACGGCGGTGTCGTACGGAAAGAAGCTTGGGAAGACGGTCATCGTCGTGCAGGATGCGCCGGGCTTCTATGCGAACAGAATCCTCGCGCCGTACGTCAACGAGGCTGGGCTGCTGCTCGACGAGGGGGTCGCCGTCGATGCGATCGACAAGGCGCTGGTCGAGTTCGGCTTTCCGGTTGGTCCGATCACGCTCATCGATGAGGTCGGGCTCGACATCGCGGGGAAGTCGAGCGCGGTGATGATCGGCGCGTTCGGCGACCGGCTGATCCCGGCGCAGTCGCTCGCGAAGGTGATCGAGGCGGGGCGTACGGGTCGGAAGGGCGGGAAGGGCTTCTATCGCTACGAGGGCGGAAAGAAGAAGGGCGTCGATGAGACGGTGTATCCGCTCTTCTCGAGCACCGGCCAGCGCATGCTGATCGGCGCACGCGACATCGTCGAGCGGTGTGTGTTCGCGATGCTGAACGAAGCGGCGCGCTGTCTCGAGGAGGGGATCATCGCGAGCTCGCGTGACGGCGACATCGGCGCGGTCTTCGGGATCGGCTTCCCGCCCTTCCGCGGCGGCCCGTTCCGTTATCTCGACACGCTCGGCATCCCCACGGTGATTCGTGCGCTCGAGGTGCTCGATGGCCGCTTCTCACCGCGCTTTCACCCCGCGCAGATCTTGCGGGAGATGGCGGCATCGGGGGCGCACTTCTATCCCGAGCGCGAGAAGCCGCATTAGGCGGGATGCACCGGCGCGCTGCGCGTGTCACATCTGCTGCTCGACCACTACCGCTGTGCCGTAGCAGAGCACTTCGCTCACGCCGGCCGCGATCTCCGTCGCGTCGTAGCGCACGCCGATCACCGCGTTGGCGCCGAGTGCTGCAGCGTGGCCCATCATCAGGTCGAAGGCGTCGTTGCGGGCCTTCTCACAGAGCTGCGTGTAGATCGTGATGTTCCCGCCCACGAGCGTCTGCAGCGCGGCGCCGAAATTTCCGATGATCGATCTTGAGCGCACAATGATTCCGCGGACCACGCCGAGATGGCGAGTGACGCGATAGCCTTCGATCGTGAAGGTCGTCGTTGTAAAGGCATGTTGCATCGAAAGCTCCGCTGGGGATGCGCGATGATCGCGCGGGGGGCGCGCCGGCGCAATGGCAGCCTCGGCCTATCCGCCCAGCGGGCCCCCCGATAAAGTTCCTCGTCTTCTCCTCCCTCGCGATGCGTAAAGCTTTCGTTGTCTGCGTCATGCTGGCCGCGTCCACGCCGGCCGCTGCCCAGCGTGGTTCCGAGCTCACCGTCGACGCCATCACACATGGTGCGTTCACGGGCGCGCGGCTCCCCGAGCCGCAGTGGCTGGCGGACGGCAGCGCCTACCTCGATCTGCGCCCGTCGCCGGGCGGCGGTAACGAGATCGTGCGGATGAACGCCGCGACCGGCGCCTCCACCGTGGTGGCGACGCCGCAGATGCTCACGTCGAACCACACACCGCTCACCGTCGAGAGCATCGTCATCTCGCGCGATGGCGCGAAGGTCCTGCTCTTCCACAACTCGGTGCGGGTCTGGCGGCAGAACACGCGCGGAGTCTACGACGTGCTCGACATTGCAACGGGGCGCGTCACTCCGCTATCGCCGGCGCCGGGGCTCCAAATGTTCGCCAAGTTCGCCCCCGACGGAAAGCGCGTCGCCTTCGTTCGCGCGAACAACCTCTTTGTCACCGATCTGGCGACGCACGAAGAGCAGGCGCTGACGAACGATGGCAGCGACGTGATCATCAATGGCACCAGCGACTGGGTCTACGAGGAAGAGCTCTCGATTCGCGACGCCTTCCGCTGGAGCCCGGACTCGAAGCGAATCGCCTTCTGGCGCTTCGATCAGTCGCCGATTCCGATCTTCCTGATGCTGGACGAGCTGTCGGAGGCGGCGAAGATGATCCCGCTCCGCTATCCGCGCGCGGGCGCACTGAACTCGAAGGTCACCGTTGGCGTCGTCGATGCGGAGACGCGGAAGACGACATGGCTGCACACCGGCGACGGCGAGTACATCGCATCGCTCGACTGGGCGGGTGCCGACAGCGTGACCGTTCAGCGCATGCCGCGCACGCAAAACCGTGTCGACGTGCTCATGCTGAGCGCCGCGAGCGGCGAAGGGCGCACGATGCTCGCCGAGCGAGACAGTGCGTGGATCGACATCGATGAGGACGCGCCGCACTGGCTCGCGAACGGCACGATGTTCCTCTGGGCGAGCGAGCGCAGCGGGTGGCGCCAGTACTATCTGTACAAGCGTGACGGTACGCTGGTCTCGCGCGTGACGCGCGACGGTGTCGATATGACTGCGCTCGCGGGCATCGACGAGAAGCACGGCTACCTCTACGCGCTGGCCGCGGCCCCGACGCCGATGCAGCGTCAGCTCTTCCGCTACACGCTGAGAGGCGGTGCGGAGACACGCGTGACGACGGAGCCGGGCACGCATCACATCCTCATGGCGCCCGACGGCGGCGCGATGGTGGACATCGCGTCGTCCGCGCAGTTTCCCGGCGCGGCGACGCTCGTGTCGCTCGCACCAAAGGGCGCGCGCCACGTGCTCGAGGCCAACGCCGAGCTGCGCGAGCGGCTCGCGCGCATCACGCGCGCGCCCGAGTTCTTCCAGCTTCCGCTCCCCGACGGCTCCAGGCTCAACGCGATGCGGATCCTCCCGCCGGACTTCGACAGCACGCGCAAGTACCCGGTGCTGATGTACGTCTACGGTGGACCAGGCTCACAGACGGTGGTCGATGATTTCGGCGGCGATCGCTATCTCTGGCACGAGATGCTGGCACGAAAGGGGATCATCGTCGTGAGCGTCGACAACCACGGGACCGGCGCGCGCGGCGCGGCTTTCCGCGATGTCGTCTACGAGCACCTCGGCATCCACGAGTCCGACGACCAGATCGCGTCGGCGAAGTGGCTCGCGACGCAATCGTGGGTCGACCCCGCGCGCATCGGCATCTGGGGATGGAGCTACGGCGGATACATGGCGGCGATGACCTCCTTTCGCGGCGGCCCACTCCTCCGCGGCGCGATCTCCGTCGCGCCGGTCACCGACTGGCGCCTCTACGACGACATCTATACCGAGCGCTACATGCGCACGCCGGCGGAGAACGTCGTCGGCTACGACGAAGCTGCGCCGCTCAAGTACGTGAGCGGCCTGACGGCGAGCTACCTCCTCGTGTACGGCACCGGTGACGACAACGTGCATCCGCAGAACTCGATTCAGCTGATTGACAAGCTCGAGGCGGCGAACAAGCAGTTTCAGCTGATGCTCTACCCCTCGCGCACGCACTCGATCTCGGGCGGCAACTCGCGTACGCATCTCTACATGCTGCTCACCAACTTCGTCATGCAGCACCTCGGTTCCGCCGCGGCGGTTGCGCCGCCCGTGAATCCGTGAGGCACCACGTGCGACTCGCCGCCGCTCTCCTCGTCGCGGCCGCAGGCTGCACGCATGGCGCTCCACGTGAGAGTGCAACCTATGCGCACCTTCCGCACACGCGCGCGGAGCGCACGTCGTATGCGGAGACGTCGACGTACGCCGATGTCATCGCCTTCATCGACTCGCTCCAGCGCGATCGCGTGCCGCTCGTACGTCAGGAGCTCGGCCGTACCACCGAGGGTCGCGTGCTACCGCTCCTCATCCTCTCGCGCCCGCAGGTCTCGACGCCGGCCGAAGCGAAGGCGCTGCACCGTCCGATCGTGTACGTGCAGGCGAACATCCACGCGGGCGAGGTGGAGGGGAAGGAGGCGCTGCAAGCGCTCGTGCGCGATCTCGCGACGACGCGGAACAACGTGCTCGACTCGATCGTGCTCATCGCGATCCCGATCTACAACGCCGACGGCAACGAGCGGTTCGCGTCGCAGTCGGTGAACCGCACGGAGCAGAACGGCCCCGAGAGCGTCGGGCAGCGGCCGAATGCGAGGATGCTCGATCTCAATCGCGACTACGTGAAGGCCGAGGCGCCGGAGACGCGCGCGTCGCTCGCGGCGTTCGACAAGTGGGATCCGGATGTCTTCGTCGATCTGCACACGACCGACGGGAGCTTCCACGGCTACGCGCTGACGTACGCGCCGTCGCTGAACCCTGCGGCGATGACGACGGGCGCGTACACGATGGACTCGCTCCTCCCCGAGCTGCGCACGAGAATGCGGGCGCGCGATGGCTTCGCCGTCTTCGACTACGGCAACTTCGACACCCAGTACGAAGAGCGCGACATCGCCGATACCGTGAAGGCCGGCTGGTACAGCTACGACCATCGGCCGCGCTTCGGCACCAACTATTACGGACTTCGTCAGCGCTTCTCGATCCTGAGCGAGGCGTATTCGCACGACCCCTTCGAGCGCCGCGTCAAGTCGACGTACGCGTTCGTGCACGAGATCCTGTCACTCGTGGCGGAGCGCGCGGTGCGGCTGCACCAGATCGAGAGAGCCGCGGACTCGACGTTCGGGGACGGTGACTACGCTCAGCAGATCGCGATTCAGTCACGGATCACGACGGTGCCGGCCCGGGAGCCGGTGGTCTTCGAGGTGATGAAGCACACCGGCGACTCCTCGCGTACGCAGCCTGGCGTGCCCCGCGGCTTCCGCCGCACCGGCGAGATGCGGACGCAGGTGATGCCGGTCTACCTGCGCTTCGAGCCGACGATGACCCGCACGATTCCCCGCGCGTGGCTGCTCATGAAGAGCGATACCGCCGCCATCGCGCTTCTTCGCCTGCACGGTATTCGTGTGGAGCCCTCGGCAACGGGAATGACGCTAACGCGCATCAGCGCCTTCATGGTCGACTCGCTTCACACAGAGGCGAAGGTGTTCCAGGGTCATCACGAGGCGAAGGTGAGCGGCCATTGGCGCGACGGCACGAGACAGATTCCGGATGATTATATGGTCATGGTCCCCGGCAATCAGCCACAGGCAGTAGCCGCTCTCTATCTGCTCGATCCCGAAAGCGACGATGGGCTCGCGACGTGGAATGTCTTCGACGCCGAACTGGGTCGAGGGCGTCCTTTCCCCGTCTGGCGCATTCCCGCGCCGGCCGACGCCTCGCCATGATGCGCGGCTCGCTCTAGCTTTGATATAGTGAGCGCGCGCGTGCCGGGCTCTCGACACCCATACCGATATCCATGTTTCGACAGAGTTTGCTCTACCTCTCCAATCAGCCGAGCATCTTCAAGCTCGTGCGCAAAAACGGATTCGCGAAGCGCTTTGCATCTCGCTTCGTTGCAGGAGAGACGCTCGATACCGCAATCGAGGCCGTCCGCGCCCTCAACGCGCGCAAGATCACGGCGTCCCTCGATCTTCTCGGCGAAAGCGTGAGCACCAAGGCCGAGGTTCAGTCGGCCGCGCAGGAATATCTCACGATGCTCGATCGCATCCATGCCGAGAAGCTCGACGCCAACGTCTCGGTGAAGCTCACGCAGATGGGACTCGATGTGGATGAAGAGCTGTGCATCGAGACGATGCAGTCGATCCTCTCCCGTGCGCGCGACTACCAGACCTTCGTCCGACTCGACATGGAAGGGAGCGACTATACCGAGCGCACCCTGAAGCTGTTCGAAGACCGCCTCTATCCCAACTATCGCGAGAACGTGGGGATCGTGCTTCAGAGCTACCTCTATCGCACGAGCGCCGACGTCGAGCGCGCCATCCTGCTCAAGTGCCGCGTGCGCCTCTGCAAGGGCGCGTACAAGGAGCCTGCGGGCGTCGCGTACCCCGACAAGAAGGATGTGGACGAGAATTACGTGCGTTGCATGGAGAAGCTGATCAGCGGGGCCAACTACCCGGGGATCGCGACGCACGATCCCGCGATCATCGAGGTCGCGAAGAAGTTCGTGAAGGAGAAGGGAATCCCGTCCTCGCGCTTCGAATTTCAGATGCTCTACGGCGTGCGACGCGACCTGCAGGATCAGCTCGTGCGCGAAGGGTACAACATGCGCGTCTACGTGCCGTTCGGAACGCAGTGGTATCCGTATCTCATGCGGCGGCTCGCCGAGCGTCCGGCGAATCTCGCGTTCATCACCGGCAACGTCGTGCGCGAGATGATGAGCGGCTACAAGCAGTAGATGGCGCGACACGAGCCGCC
>JALYSW010000185.1 GCA_030854615.1 Gemmatimonadota bacterium | reverse complement strand
GGCACGAAGATCGTCGGCGGCGTCACTCCCGGAAAAGGTGGTGGCAAGCATCTGGGACTTCCCGTCTTCGATACAATGAAGGAAGCAGTGGCGGAGACTGGAGCGACGGCGAGCGGCATCTTCGTCCCGGCGCCGTTCTGCGCCGATGCAATCATGGAAGCCGCAGACGCCGGCATTCAGCTCATCGTCTGCATCACCGACGGCATCCCGGCTCAGGACATGATGCGCGTCAAGCGCTACATGCTTCGCTACTCGCGCGAGCGCAAGCCCACGCTGATCGGTCCGAATTGCGCCGGCGTGATCTCGCCGGGCAAAGCGATGATCGGCATCATGCCCGGCAGCATCTACACGCAAGGTCGCGTCGGCATCGTCTCGCGCTCCGGTACGCTCGGCTACGAGGCCGCGGCGCAGATGCAGACGCTCGGCATCGGCGTGAGCACGAGCGTCGGCATCGGCGGCGATCCGATCAATGGAAGCTCCTTCGTCGACATGCTGCAGCGCTTCGAAGCCGATGATGAGACCGACGCCGTGATGATGATCGGCGAGATCGGCGGCCCGCAGGAGGCCGAGGCATCGCTCTGGGCGCGCGACAACATGTCGAAGCCGATCGTCGGCTATGTCGCCGGGCTTTCGGCGCCGCGCGGACGCCGCATGGGGCACGCCGGCGCGATCATCTCCGCATTCGGCGACAGCGCGCTCGAAAAGGCGGAGATTATGCGCAACTCGGGACTCACAGTCGCGTCGAGTCCCGCCGAGCTCGGATCGGCGATGAAGCAGGCGCTCTCGAAGCCTGCTCGTCGCGTGGTGCTCGCCTGATATGACAAAGCCCAGGGTCATCATCACGCGGAAGATCCCGGCTGCGGCCGAGGAGCGCGCGAAGAAGCTGTTCGACGTCGGATTGAATTCGGAGGACAAGCCGCTCGACGCCGCGGCGCTGGCCAGGGTGATGCGCGAGGCGGACGGGCTGCTGCCGTGCGTCGCCGATAAGATCACCGCCGATCTGCTCTCGACGCCCGGGCGCACGGTAAAGATCGTATCGAACTACGGAGTCGGCTACAACAACATCGATGTCCTGGCGGCGAAAGCGAACGGCGTCGTGGTCACGAACACGCCGGATGTGCTCACCGAAGACACGGCTGACCTCGCGATCACGCTGATGCTGGCCACCGCGCGCCGGGCCGGCGAGGGCGAGCGCGAGGTGCGCGGCGGCAGGTGGACCGGCTGGCGCCCGATGCACATGCTCGCGACGCGGGTGCACGGGAAGACGCTCGGCCTCATCGGCATCGGGCGCATCGGGCGCGCGGTGGCGAAGCGCGCGCATCTCGGATTCGGGATGAAGATCATCTACCACGATCCGTATCCGCTCAGCGATGCCGACACGAAGGCGCTGAACGCCGAGCGGATGGAGAGCATCGAGGCGGTGCTGAATGCGAGCGACTTCGTGTCGCTGCACTGCCCGGCGACCCCCGAGACCAGGCATCTGATGAACGCCACGCGCTTCAAGCAGATGAAGAAGGGGTCGATCCTCATCAACACCGCGCGCGGCGACGTCGTGAACGAGGCCGAGCTGATCGCGGCGCTCAACGCGGGTACGATTGCGGGTGCGGGGCTCGACGTATTCGAGAAGGAGCCCTCGGTGCCGGCGGAGCTGATGGCGATGGATAACGTCATGCTGCTGCCGCACCTCGGGAGCGCAACGCTGGAGGCGCGCACCGCGATGGGGATGCGCGCGATCGACAATCTCGAGGCCTTCTTCGGGGGCACGGCGCCGCGCGACCGCGTCGCCTGACCGCAGTGGCAACCCGCGCGCATTTCCGCGCACCGCCGGCGGTTCCGGTTGGAGCGACGGCGATGGAGCTGCCGACCCCCGAGTCGGGTGCGGAGCGGCTGCTCGTCGAGATGCTGCGGCAGGTGGTGATGCTACGGGCGCCGGAGTCCGCGGCGGTGCTCGAAGGTGGGAAGATAGACGGAGACAGTTCCGGCGAGTCGATCGCGCGCTCGCTGCAGACGGTCGGATTACTCTCGCAGATTCTTCCGATCGCCGAGCTGCACGACGCGATGGATGCGCGGCAGCGTGTGGAGCGCGAACGCGGCTTCGACTCGCTCACGGGAACGTTCGCGAAGGTGATCACCGAGTGGAAAGCGCTCGGCGTGCCGGCCGATACTGTGCGGGAGCTCCTGCGCACCTTCCGCGTGATCCCGACGATCACCGCGCATCCCACCGAGGCGAAGCGAGTCACCGTGCTGGAGAAGCTGCGCACGATCTACGCGCTGCTGCTCAAGCTCGATGGCCC
>JALYSW010000172.1 GCA_030854615.1 Gemmatimonadota bacterium | reverse complement strand
ATGAGCGCCACGCGCGGGTGCACGAGCGCGAGAAAGGCTCCGGTGCTGCTCGTGTTGCTTCCATGGTGCCCCACCTTGAGGACGTCGGCATGGAGGGAGTCTCCATACGCCTCGATGAGACGCTCTTCCTCCCCCTTCTCGGCGTCCCCCATCATCAACATCCGTACGCTCCCATAGTCAGCCCTCACCACCACGCTCCCGGCGTTCGGATCCTTGAGCCCGACCATCCACGCCGAATCGGGAGCGAGTACGTGCAGGCGCACGCCGTCCACCACGAGCGAGTCGCCCGGATGGACGCGGCGCCACGCCACGTGCCCGTCGCGCGCAGCGACGAGCGAGGCGCGGTAGGGCGGGCTCGTTCCCGCATAGGCGCCATCCCAGTACGTGGCAGGGTGCAGCGCGGCGATCACGCTCGCGCCTCCACCCACGTGATCGGCGTGCGGGTGCGACAGCACGAAGAGCACGACATCGCCGCCGCGGCGGCGAAGATACGGAATCACCGTTGCGCGACCGGCGTCGCTGCCCGTCCAGTCGCGTCCCGCATCGAAGAGGAGCCATCGTCCCGCGGGGGTGCGCAGTGCGATCGCGTCTCCCTGGCCGACGTCGATCATGTGCAACTCCATCCCTCCGGCTCGCTCGGGCCAGAGGGGGCGCCAGGCGGCGATCGAGAGCGCACCGAGGGCGACGGCGATCGCGCGTGCTGGCGCGCGGCTCACGCACGCCACGAGCATCGCGATGCTCGCGGCGCCCGCGAGGAGCGCGGTACCAAGCGTCGGCGCGACGGTCAGCGCCGCGAACGGCACGCTCGCGCCCACCGTCGCGATGGTGTCGAGCGCGACGAGCATCGGATGACACGCATCCGCCACCAGCATTCCGAGAAACCGGATCGGCGAGATGGCGACCGCGAGAAAGAGTGCGGGCTGCAGCACTGCCACCACCGGCGTGGCGAGAATGTTCGTGATCGGCGCAACGAGACTGATCCGGCCGAAGGTCCAGGCGACCAGCGGCGCGCTCGCCGCGCATGCGACGAGCGATGTGAGCAGCGTGCGAGCGAACGATCCCCGCGCGCCCTTCCACGTGGTGGGAATCACGCGCTTGCCGAGCGTGCCGCTCGCGACGAGGCCGGCCATACCGAGCACGCTGAGCTGGTAGCCGAGATCGAGCACGGTGGCGGGAAGCGCCAGCGGCGCGGCGGCGCCGAGGGCGAGTGCGGCCCATGGAGATGTCGGCCGCTGGACCATTCGGCAGATCGAGCGCACGCCGAGCATGACACCGGAGCGCACCGCCGGCGCCGGAAGCCCGATCACCGCGATGTACGCGGCGGTGATCGCGAGCGTAGCGATGCTCGCGCTGGCGGGACGGAGTCGCGCCATGCGGCAGAGGAGCTCCACCGCCATCGCGATGATCGCGACGTGGAGTCCGGAGATCGAGAGCATGTGCACGATCCCCGACACGGCGAAACGATCCTTGACGGCGGGATCGACAGCGCGCTCGTCGGCGATGAGCAGCGCGCGTACGAGCGGCGCGTCGCGGCGGAACAGCGTGTCGATGCGCGCGCTGATCGCCGCGCGCGCGATGAGGAGCGGGTCGTGCGCGCCGGCCGGCGCGATGTGCGCGTGCGCGATCTTGAGCCCACGCGCCGTGACGAACACGGTGCCCACGATCGACAGCTCGTCACCCGCCGCCGCGCGCCCTCGCTCCACCGACATCGATGCGAGCATCGCGCAGCCGGGCCAGCGCACCATCGCGCGCACATAGGCGCCGGGCGCGGCGGCATCCTCGAGCTCCGCGCTCCACCTGCCGCGATGCGGCGCATCCGCCCGGCACCGCGCGTCGCGCGCGACATCGTACATTGCGACGCAGGCCCCTGCGGCAACGAGCGCGCCGAGTGCCGCATGCGTCGCGCGCCGGCGCACCGCCATTACGGCGGCGAAGCCACCGCCAGCGATGATGGCCGCAGCCGACGTTCCGAGATATCCGGAAGCGAGTCCAGCGGCGTACGCGAGAACCGCGAGGGCGATGAGCGGCACCACTCACCATGCGGTACCACGGAGCGTCGCGCCGCATCGGCGCGGCGCGGCTGCAAGCCCGCTAGTGCGCCAGGTGCCGGGGGTTCGCGGCCACGCGCTGGATGGCCTCGAGCACCACCACCGCGAGCTGCGCACGCGTCTGATCCTTCTGCAGGTCGAGCGCGATCAGCGCCATCCCGGTGTCCGTGCCGCCGCTGTAGCGCGGGCGCGTCTTGTTGAGCACGTAGGCGAGCACATCTTCGCGACAGTTGTCGCAGCTGCACGTCTCCGGCGACTTCGCGATGAGCTCATCGTAGATGCCGACGACCGCAGCCTCCAGAAGATTCTTCATCCGGCCAACGGGAGCGCCGCGCGCGTCGGCACGACGGCGCCAGTGAACGTCGACCCCGTGGTTCCCGTGAGCTCGACCATCAGGTAGCGCCCGATCAGCGTGGCGTCGCCGGGGATCAGCACCGTGCGGTGATGCCGCGTGCGCGCCTGCAGCAGCGTGCCGCGTCGCGACAGCTTCTCGACCAGCACCTCGTGTCGCTCGCCGAGCATTCCGAGGTTGATGGTGCGCGTGCCGCTCCGTACCGCGTCGATGAGCCGCGCGAGACGTTCGCTCGCGACCTCGTCGGAGATCGTCCACGACTCCGGCAGTCGCGTCGCCGGCGTGCCTTCGCGCGCCGAGAACTTGAAGGTGTACGCGTCGTCGAAACCGATCTCGTCGACCATCTGAAGCGTCTCGGCGAACTCGTCCGCGGTCTCGCCGGGGAAGCCGACGATAATGTCCGTCGTGAGCGCGAGGCCGGGGATCGCCGCGCGCAAGCGCCGCACGCACTCGCGATACTCGTCGCGCGAATAGCGCCGCAGCATGCGCTTGAGCGTCGTCGACGATCCCGACTGCATGGGGAGATGCACGTGCTCACACACCGCGCCCGTCACCGCCATCGCCTCGATCACCCGATCGGAGAAGTCGTTCGGATGCGGGCTCGTGAAGCGGAGCCGTCGCACGCCCGGCACGGAGCCGACCGCGCGCAGCAGATCCGCGAAGTCGTTCGTGCCGTCGTTGTACGAATTCACCGTCTGGCCGAGCATCGTGATCTCGGTGATCCCGTCCGCCACCGTCTCGCGCGCCTCGCGCACCACATCGTGCAGCGCGCGACTGCGCTCGGGTCCGCGCGTCGTCGGCACGATGCAGTACGTGCATCGGTAGTCGCAGCCGCGCTGCACGGGGATCCACGCGCTGACGCCGTCTACTCTGCGCGCGCGGAAGTCTTCATAGTGCTCCTCGAGATCGAAGTCGACCTTCGCCACGCGCTCGCCATTGCGCGCGCTCTCGATCAGCGACGGCAGCGCGCGATAGCCGTCGGGACCGATCACGAGATCGACGTGCTTCGCGCGCTCCAGCAGCCGCGGCCCGAGCCGCTGCGCCATGCATCCGGTCACGCCGAGCACGGTGTCGGCCTTCATGTGCCGCTTGAGCTCACCAATGCGTCCGAGCACGCGCTGCTCGGCGTGGTCGCGAATCGCGCAGGTGTTGACGAGAATGACGTCCGCGCCCTCGGGTCCGCTCACCGCACGATAGCCGTATTCCGCGAGACGACCGAGCATCAGCTCCGAGTCGCTCGCGTTCATCTGGCAGCCATACGTTTCGATGTAGACGGTGGGCGATTCGCTCGACATGACGCTCGGGCTGACGGTGGGCCAACCCTGAAAGCTAACTATGCCTCGCGGGGAACCGCCAACGGCTGCGCGGGGGGCTGGACCGGCATCGCGATGTGGAACTGGCTCCCACTCCCCTCCGTGCTCCGCACCCAGATGCGCCCGCCGTGAAGCTCGACCGCGAGCTTGCAGAACGCCAACCCCAGTCCCGAGCTCCTCACTCGCGGCACCTCGGGCTGCTTCGCGCGCTCGAACTTCCGGAAGATCAGCTCGTGGTACTCGGGCGGAATCCCCGGACCGTTGTCGGCCACGGTGAACAGAATGCCGCCCGTCGCCGTATCCCGATGCGCGAGCAGCGTGATCTCCACCGCACTTCCCGTGTGCGTCAGCGCGTTCTGAATCAGATTCGCGAAGACGCGCTTGAACAGCCCCTTGTCGGCGTGGATCACGGGCGCATCCTCCGCCACATCGACGAAGATCCTCGCCCCCTCCTGCTGGAAGCGCACCCCCCACTCGTGCACGATCTCCGCGATGAATGCGCCCGGCGCGATCGGCGCGAGATCGAGATCGAGCGCGCTCTCCTCGATGCGCGCGACCTCGAGCAGATCACCGATGAGCCCCAGCAGATCCTCTGCCTTCGCCTCCGCGTCGCCGAGCACTCGGCGCTGCATCTCGCTCACCACGCCGAAGTCTCCGTCCAACGCCATCTCGAGCGACGCCAGCACCGATGTCAGTGGCGTCTTGAGATCGTGCACGATCATCTTCATCAGATCGTCGCGCACCTTCTCGAGCTCGCGCAGCTTGCGATAGCTGTCATCGAGCGCGTCCGTCGCGAACTTGAGGCGCAGCAGCGAGCGCACGCGCGCACTGAGGATCTGGCGGTTGTGCGGTTTCGTCAAAAAGTCATCGCCGCCGGCTTCGATCGCCTTCACGCGATCCGTCGTGTCGTTGAGCGCGGTGACGAAGATGACGGGGATGCGCTCGGTGCGCGGGTCGCGCTTGAGCCGACGGCACACCTCGAAGCCCGTTGACCGATCGTCGACGCGGAGCGATCCCGCGGGCATCGCGACGTCGAGGATGCAGAGATCCGGCTTCTCGGCAAAGCACAGCTCGACCGCGCTCGGACCATCGACCGCCGAGATCACCCGATAGCCGAGCATCGCGAGCTGATCGTAGAGGAGCTCGACGTTCGCGGGAACGTCGTCCACCACCAGGATGAGCGGAACGTGCGTCATCGCGGGCGCCCGCTCAGGGACGGACGAAGAATCCGGCGCTCAGGATCCACGCGTGCTCCGTGACATCGGGAACGTTCGCGCTGCGATTCGATCGCGTGAGTGAAAAATCGACGCGCGAGGCGCCGCGCCGAATCGGGATGCCGATTCCGGCACTGTAGTCCGTCTCGTGCACCTCTTCGCCCGCCGCCTCGAAGGGGAGAATGCGATGCCGGTAGCCTATCCGCACCGGGATCTCCTGGCCAAACAGGGCGGGCGCGCGCACTTCTGCGCCGACGCCGTAATCCCAGCCGTCGACGGCGCGCGCATCGTTTCCGCCGAGTCCGTTGAGCGCGGACCAGCCGTTCCACTCGGCGTTCGCGGACAGCAGCAGCCCCGAGATTCCGCCGAAGAGCCCACCGAAGCCGAAGCGCTTCGGAACCTTCGCCGTGCTCAGCGACGTATCGTTGCGGAAGGAGTGCATGGTGCCGCCTGCGTCGCCTGAAACTCCGAAGGAGAGCACGGGAAGCGGGCGCCACGCGATGCCACCCGAAACCGAATGCCCGGTGTAACTCAACGTCGATCTTTCGCTGAAGATCGCCGTCGCGGTGTCGCTGAACTCGCGTGTGATGAGGAGACGGTTCTGTCCCGTCAGCACATGGCCGCCAATGCCGATACTCAGGTTCGGCAGCACCGATAACGCAAAGGCGGCGCGCAGATCGTTGATGGCGCCATCCGTGCTGAACTTCTCGCCATAGAGCGAGCTGTCCGCGCCCTCGTGCACGTAGCCCGAGCGTGAGACTTCCCAGGTGCGGTCGAGAAAGGTCGTCGCCGAGAGGCTGAAGGTGAGCCGCGGGGTGATGTTCAGCGCGCCGGCGACCATCGGGAAGCGAGCGGTGAGCGTGCTGCTGTTGTTGCCGCCGCCACTGACCGTCCGGAATTCCGGATCGTACTGAAAGTACAGCCCGGGGCGCCCCCAGGAGGTCAGCGTCGCGGGATTCACCGGCGACAGCGGATCGCTTTCGGCAATCGACCCTCCGAGAGCCTCAGCGTGCGTCGAGAGCCCACCCGCGGGATAGCCGAAGCCCTGCGTGCTGAGCGTGCCCTGAGCGACTGCGGACGTGGCAAAGGTCGCGCAGAGGACGAGCGTGCCGATGGTTCGCATCACGGAAGTCCGAAGCCGCTGCGCGGGATATAGGTCAGGCGCAATCGCGGACGGAGCGAGTCCGGTAGCGCGGTGTTTGTGTAGAGCAGGAAGCGCCGCCCATCATGGCCTTCGCCCGACGACTGCAGCACGATCGCTCGCTGCATTACCACCGGGCCTTCCACACGCCAGAGCGAGACGATGCTCGCCGCGCGCGAGACGAGCGTGATGGTGTCGCTCCGTGTCTCGCCCGGATTCACGCGCACACCGGTGAGCGGAACGGTCGTCACGGTGGCGAGCAGCAGCGCCGCCTTCGAAATGTCCGTCACGATCGGCGACGCGATCACGACTCGTGGAGTGAGTGTGATCGAATCCACATCGCTGAAGGCCGAATCGCCACGCTGATGTAGAATGAGCGCGGCGCGCACGATCGTCGTCGACGAATCGATGAGCGAAGTGGGGAGATTGAAGCGAAGATAGACACGGTTCGATGGCAGTCCGCCCACCGGAAGCACACCCGGCGGCGCAGGCGGCGAGCCCTTGAGCACGAGCTGGTAGTTCGCGAGGTAGCGGAACTCGGGGCCGCCGGACGACTTCGAAACGGAGTAGTTCGTAAAGGTGAGCGAGTCGACTGTGTCGGCAACTGCGGCGTGTCCCTCGTACACGAGCGATGATCCCGACGCGCTGCTGTTCGCCGTGGTGGTCGAGGCGATCGGGGTGATCGCGATCGCCACGCGGCCAGTCGAGTCGTTGTGCCCGTAGCTGTACACGCGCACGCCGAGCCGAATGCGTGCCCCCACCGTCACGTGCTGACGGACGAAGGTGGTGTCGAGCGGCACAACATGCGCGATCGAGAGAGAGTCCTTGTTGACGTTCAGCGTGCCGAGCGACGGGCGCGTGATGAACAGCTGATGGATCGTCGCTGTATCCAGGTCCGGCACGTTCGCGTCGACATCGATCACCTCGAAGCGCACCGAGTCGCGGACGAGCGAGATGTCCGGCGTCGAGGTGAAGTGGAGCGACGCCGAGCTGATGCTGACCACGGGACGCGGCGCCACCGTCGTATCGACCTGCGGGAAAACTCGCCGCAGCGAGTCGAAGCGGAGCACGGCGCCGGATACCACGCTGTCGCCGTTCGCATCGCCGTAGCGGGCGACGAGCAGCCCGGTCTCGGTGCCGAGGGGCGGCATCCCGCTCACGACGACCGACGTATCGATCACCTCGGAGGCGACGAGGATCGTATCGTGCACCTCGAGCGTCTGTCCGGGACAGAGCGATGGACTCGCACACCCGCCGGCGAGATCCTCCTTGCACGCGGCGAGCGCGAGCAGGGCGATTCCAAAAATCGGGAGCAAACGGTACGACGCGCGGCGCACAATCATGAGCGAGGCAGAGAATTCGAAGTGAATGGCACGGGAAGCAGCTGGTCGAGCGACCAGTGTGACTCCGCGCCAGCGGTCGTGAAGCTCGCGATCTCGAGCGACGGGGCAAATTCCGCGAGCACCTGGCGGCAGATGCCGCACGGGGCGGCGGGCTGCGTGCCTTCCGTCGCGATCACCAGCGATGTGAAGCTACGCTCTCCGTGCGCGACCGCGCTCAGAACCGCAGCGCGTTCCGCACAGATCGTTGCGCCGTACGAAGCGTTCTCGACGTTGCAACCGACGAACGTCTTCCCCGTCGAAGTCGCCAGCGCCGCGCCAACCCGAAAGTGCGAGTAGGGAGCATAGGCCCGAGCCATCACGGTGAACGCGGCGGCACGGAGGGAGTCGTTCGTGGCCGCTAGCGTCATTCGGCGGTCGGAGAGTGCAGGTCGTCCTCGAGAAGTGACTGGTAGATGTCCGACGTGCCGGCCACCTCGGGTGTCCGAACCCTCATTGAACACCGCTGCCGCGGTTCGGTGCCCCGCAACTCGCTGAAAGCTACTAGGATGGGCGACCGCCGCCCACCATTTCGCCCGGCGCTCACGCCGCATCGCCTCCGTGATAGTGGCGCGGCAGCCGCGCATGCAGCCCTGTGAGCAGCTCGTATGGACTCGCACTCGCCCAGTCGGCGAGGTCCGCGAGCTGGATCGGCGTCTCACCATCGCTGCCGAGCAGCGTCGCGACGTCGCCAATCTCCACCGGCAGATCGGTGACGTCGAGCATCGTCATGTCCATCGTCACGACACCGACCACCGGCGCACGACGCCCGGCGATGAGCCCGTGCGCACGATTGCCGAGTGCGCGCCGATAGCCATCGGCGTAGCCGAGAGGAAGCGTCGCGATCCGCATGGCACGCTCGGCGCGGAAAGCGGCGTCGTAACTCACGCTCTCGCCGGCGTCCACAGTGCGGAGCTCGACGATGCGCGCGCGCACGGAGACCACCGGCTCGGGCCGCACGTCCACGACGCCGACATCCCCGCCATAGAGAAATATTCCCGGGCGCCCAACGCTCCACCTCGACTTCGCGGCCCGCGCGAGTGCCGCCGAATTCTCGGCGTGCAGCACCGACGGCATTGCGGGAAGCTCCGCGAGCGCGCGCTCGAATCGGGCTTCCTGCTCGCGCAGCGTGCCGTCGTCGAGCGCGGCCGAGTGAAAGTGGGTAAACGCGCCCTCGGGAGGGTGGCGTCGCAGCGGCGCGGCCAGTGCGCCCACGTCGCTCCATCGAACACCTGCGCGCGACATGCCGGTGTCGATCGCCAGATGCCACGCGCGACCCGCGATGCTGATCCATCGCTCGATCGCCTGCGCGGATGCCAACGCGGGGGTGAGCTTCGCGTCGCGAACGGATGGAAGCTCGGTGAGGTCCACGGAGGTGAAGAGCACGATCGGCCTCGTGATCCCCGCGAAGCGGAGCTCGCATCCTTCGTCCACCGTCGCCACGCCGTACCCCCACGGCGAGAGCTGCTCGAGCGCGCGCGCGACACGAATTGCGCCGACGCCGTACGCGTCCGCCTTCACCATGGGAAGAATCGCGGGGACGTGCGCCGCCAGCCTGCGCGCGTTGCGCACGACGGCGTCGAGGTCGACCTCGATCCAGCCGCGCGTCAAGCGCATCGGCATTGCCGCGCGAGCCCGGAGGCGAATAGCTTTCGCGCCCCGGAGGAATGATGCCCGACAAATCGACGCTCGACGACGCGCTCGCGCTCATGCGCGATCTCCGCGCGCGCTGCGACTGGGACCGTGCGCAGACGCATGACTCTCTTCGCCCCTATCTCATCGAGGAAGCCCACGAGCTCGACGACGCACTCCGGCGCGGCGACCGCGCGCACATGCGCGAAGAGCTTGGCGACGTACTGTTGCAGGTGCTCTTTCACTCGGTCATCGCCGAGGAGGAGGGCGAGTTCGATGTGTACGATGTGGCAGAGTCGCTGATCACGAAGATGCACGAGCGGCATCCGCATCTCTTCGGCGGCGGCGAGCGACGTCCGTGGGAGGAGCTGAAGGCAGCGAAGCGCGAGTCGATCGCGGACGGGCTCCCCGCCGCGCTCCCGACGCTGCATCGCGCGTATCGGCTGCAGGAGCGCGCCGCCGGCGTCGGCTTCGACTGGGATGACACCGAAGGCCCTGCAAAAAAGGTCGAGGAGGAGCTCGCGGAAGTGCGCGGGGAGCTCGCGCAGCAGGACAAGATCGGCCCCGGCGGCGACGCGCGAGCACAAGCGCATCTCGAAGATGAGCTGGGCGACCTCCTCTTCGCGTGCATCAATCTCTGCCGGCGCGCCGGCGTGCATCCCGCGCTCGCACTCGATCGCGCCACCGATAAGTTCGCGCGGCGCTTCGAGGCCGTCGAGTCGCTCGCGCGCGAACGCGGTATCGTCGTCGCGGACGCGGGGATCGTCGCGCTCGACGCGCTCTGGAACGAGGTCAAGCTCGCAGAGTAACGTCGCGCTCATGCGAAGCTCACGCGCGCGCCAGCCTCAGGGGCGCAGCCGGTGCATCATGCGCGGAAACGCAATCGCCTCGCGCAAATGCGGAAGACCGCAGATCCACGCGATCGTCCGCTCGAGGCCGAGACCGAAGCCCGAATGCACGAAGGTGCCGTAGCGGCGAAGGTCGAGATACCACGCGTAAGCCGCGGGATCGAGCCCCTCTTCGATGATGCGCTTGAGCAGCCGGTCGTAGTCATCCTCGCGCTGGCTCCCGCCGATCATCTCGCCGTAGCCCTCGGGCGCGAGCAGATCGTCGCAGAGCACCGTCCGCGGATCGGCGGGATTCTCCTTCATGTAGAACGCCTTCGCTTCCTTCGGATAGTTCATCACGAAGACGGGAAGGCTATAGTCGGCGACGATGAGCGATTCGTCCTCGGCGCCGAGGTCCTCGCCCCACTGGGTCGTGCTCCCCTTCCGATGGAGAAGGTCGATCGCGTCGGTGTAATCGAGGCGCGGGAAGGGCGGCTTGATTCCCTCGAGCTTCGTGAGATCGCGCTCGAGCTCCGTCAGCTCGGCCGAGCGCTTCTCGAGCGCGCGCTGCACGAGATAGGAAACGAAATCTTCCTGCAGCGTCATGTTGTCGTTCGAGTCGTTCCACGCGACCTCCGGCTCGATCATCCAGAACTCGGTGAGATGCCGCCGCGTTTTCGACTTCTCGGCGCGGAAGGTCGGGCCGAAGGTGTAGATCTTTCCCCACGCGGCGGCGGCGGCTTCGCCGTAGAGCTGTCCCGTCTGCGCGAGGTAGGCGTTCCCTTCGTCGAAGTATTCGGTGGAGAAGAGTCCGGAGCGCTCGCCGATGGCGGCGGTGAGGATCGGCGTGTCGACGCGAAGAAATTCGCGCTGGTAGAAGAAGTCCTGAATTCCCTGCTCCAGCTCACTCCGGATGGTCGCGATCGCGCGCTGGCGTGGCGAGCGAAGCCAGAGGTGTCGGTGATCGAGGAGGAAGTCGATCCCATGCTCCTTCGGCTGAATCGGATAATCGAGCGGGCTCGTGCCGATGATCGCGAGATCGGTGACGCCGAGCTCGTAGCCGCCAGGCGCGCGCGCGTCTGCGCGGACGTCGCCGGTGACTGCAACGGAGGTCTCGAGCGACAGCTGCGCGAAGCGATCCCAGACCTCCTGCGTGACCGCGGATTTCACGAGCACGCACTGCAGCAGGCCCGTGCCGTCCCGTAACACGAGGAAGGCCACTTTCCCTGAGGAGCGAACAGTGGTGATCCATCCCCGGACGGTGACCGGCTTGCCGACTTCGCTGCTCAATCCGCTAATGCGCGTGAATGCCAATGTCATTGATCGGGCTGAGGTTACGTTTGGGGAGCGCAAGCTATCCCGCCGCTGTGACGAGTGTCAACGTGCCCATACGCACAAATGACCGCATTCGCGGAACAAAATCGAGAGGTTACGGCGAGTGGTAGCTGTGGCCGATTTTCATGAGTTGTTCGGATGACCAGTCATTTACGTTGCCGTCGGTGTGCGGCGCTGGGCCCAGGCGATGACAGGGCTCCGATAATGGAGATGGTGAACGAGATGCGATTTGAGCCTGCACCTCCGGTTCGGTCCACGGTGGCGCGTCTGATGATGGCGCGCCTGATGATAGCGCGCCCTTCGTGCGTCTCGGCGGCGTCGCGTGAGTGTGCCGCGTGACGATCCGCTCGAAGCTCGCGCTCGGACTCTTCGCGAATCTGCTCATCCTGCTCGCGCCGCTCGCCTTCGCGCTCCACTCGCTCGAGCAGCTCCACACCACCACACGGCAGCTGCGCGATCACGCGTTCGGTGCGTCGCTGCTAGTGGGCCGAATGCGTGCGACGGCGGACGAGCTCCGCCAGAGCGAGGAGCGCCTGCTCTTCGTGCACGACACGGCTGCCCTCGCGCACGTGAACGTGCTGCTGGAAACCATGCACGCGACGAACGACTCGCTGCAGGGCTACGATCTCGAAAACGCGCGCGCCCGCATCGACGGACAGATCGAGAAGCTGCGCCGCATCGCCCCGGTGGAGATGTCGCACGCGGCTGCGAGTCCGGCGATCGCGGACACGATCTCGACGCGCCAGTACCTGCCGGCGACGCGCGAGATCGAGACGGCGCTGCGCGATGCGGAGCTCGTGCTTGCGGACCGCACGCGCGGGCTCGTCGACGACGCGACGGCGCTCGTCGACAATAGCACCGAGATCGCGGGGATCGGTCTCGCGGTTGCGGCGAGCGTCGCGCTGCTCGTCTCTATCGCGCTCTGGCGCACCGTCAGCAAGCCGGTGCAGGATCTCGAGGCGGGGATGGAAGCCGTCGCGACCGGGCAGTTCGACTACAAGCTGTCGGTGTCTCCGGAGCGGAACGACGAGTTCGGGCGACTCGCGGCGAGCTACAAATCGATGGCCGCGCAGCTCGCGCAGCTCGACCGGCTGAAGGCCGAGTTCGTGTCGGTCGCGTCGCACGAGCTCAAGACACCCATCAACGTCATCCTCGGCTATCTGCAGCTGCTCAACGAGGGGGTGTACGGCTCGATCTCGGCGAAGCAGGGCGAGATCCTCCACACCGTCGATGCGCAGACGCGATCGCTCTCACGCCTCGTGCATCAGCTGCTCGACATCAGCCGGTTCGAGGCGGGAGGCGGGAAGCTCGATCTCCGTCCGACCGAGCTCGGACATTTCCTGCGCGAGCTCGAAGATACGTTCCACGTGCTTTCGCTTCAGCGCGAGATCAATTTCCGTGTCGTGCGTACGGGTCCGCTCCCCGCGGAAGTCGTCTGGGATCCGGACCGCATCAACGAGGTGCTGGGCAACCTGCTGTCGAACGCCTTCAAGTTCACGAAGAAGGAAGGAACGGTGGAGCTGGACGTGCAGGCGGACGGGGGGCAGATTCGCGTGACCGTCACCGACACCGGTGCGGGCATCCCGCCGGAACAGCTGCCGCACATCTTCCGGAAGTTCTTCCAGGCGGACAACCAGCACTCGGCGGCACACGATGGCACCGGACTCGGACTCGCGATCGCGAAGCAGATCGTCGACGCGCACGGCGGGAAGCTGACCGTGGAGAGCCGTATGGGCGAGGGGACGACGTTCAGCATCGTGCTTCCGGTGCGCACGGGTCCTCGTGCGCGCCGAAAGTCGATGAGCACGACGAACGTGGAAAGCAGCGCGTGACAAGTGCTCGACTGCTCGTCGTCGGCTTCGTCATCGCGCTCGGCTGCGCACATCCCCACGCTGCCGCGACGTTGCCGGTCGACACGAGATGGGCGGAGACGCTGGACTCCGCGCAGCGACTCGCAGCCGAGGCGCAGTACGCATCCGCGGACTCGCTGCTCGCGGCGTTCTCGCGAAACGAGCCGGGATCGCTTGGTGCGCACGAGGCGATCTTCTGGCACGGCGTCTTTCTGCTGGACCCAGCGAACAAGAGCGGGAGCCGTCACCGGGCCAGCTCCGCCTTCGAGGGCTATCTCACCTCGACCGAGCCGCTCCCGCATCGCACCGAGGCGATGGTGCTGCGCCACACGGCGCGCATCCTGGATTCGCTGTCGCAGTCGCGCTCGATGGACAGCGTGCCGGCAATGCATCTGGTGGTGTCGGACGATTCGACGAAGACGACCGCGCGCGAGCAGGAGATGGCGAACACGGTGAAGGCGTTGCAGGACTCGCTGAACAAGACGACGGCGGAGCTGGAGCGGATCAAGAAGCGGCTCTCTGTGGGGAAGCCGTAGCGCGACTGCTCTACCCAACCCGAAACAGCGCCAGCGCCCTCGGGTATCGCTCCGCCAGCGCCGTGCGCACCGCGGCATTCTCGCGCTTCTCGAGCGCCGGATCCGCGCGGAGCAGCTCCTCCGCGCTCTCCATCGCCAGGAGGTTGAGCGCCTCATCGCGAATCGGGTCTGCGTAGCGGAAGGTTTTCTCCCCGCTCTGCTGCGCGCCGAATAGATCGCCCATGCCACGCAACCGCAGATCCGCGCGCGCGATCTCGAAGCCGTCGTCGGTGCCCGCGAAGAGCTCGAGGCGCTCACGTGCGTCGGGGCTCACGTCGCCGAGCAAAATGGCATAGCTCTCCTCTGCGCCGCGCCCCACGCGACCGCGCAGCTGGTGCAGCTGCGAGAGGCCGAAGCGTTCGGGATGCTCGACGAGCATCACGGTGGCGTTCGCGACATCGATGCCGACCTCGATGATCGTCGTCGCGACGAGGATGTCGATGTCGCCGTCGCGGAAGCGGCGCATGATCTCGTCTCGCTCATCGCCGGGGATCTTCCCGTGCAAGAGCGCCATGCGCCGATGTGCGAAGGCGCCGGACGAGAGCGACGCGAACATCGCGGTCGCGCCCTTGAGGTCCGTCTTCTCCGACTCCTCGATGACCGGATAGACGACGTACGCCTGTCGCCCCTTCTCGACCTCCCGATCGATAAAGGTGAGCACGCGCTCGCGCGCCGATCCCGGTCGAAGTGCGGTCGTGACCGGGAGACGTCCCGGCGGACGCTCGTCGAGCACGCTCACGTCGAGGTCGCCGTAGAGCGTGAGCGCGAGCGAGCGCGGAATCGGCGTCGCGCTGAGGAGCAGCACGTCGGGCCGCGCACCCTTCGCGCCGAGCGCGGCGCGCTGCTCGACGCCGAAACGATGCTGCTCGTCGATCACGGCGAGGCCGAGCTTCGCGAACTTCGTGTCGCCCTGCACGAGCGCGTGCGTACCGACGACGACCATCGGCTCGCCGCTCGCCATGCGGGCAGCGGCCACACGGCGCTCGGCCGCGGAAAGGCTCCCGGTGACGAGCAGCACGGCCACCCCGAGCGGCGCGAGCAGCTTCTCGAAGGTGCGCGCATGTTGTTCCGCGAGCAACTCGGTCGGCGTCATGAGCGCGGACTGGTGGCCGTTCTCGATTGCCAGCAGCATCGCGAAGAGCGCCACGATCGTCTTGCCACTGCCGACGTCGCCCTGCAGCAGGCGATGCATGCGCCGGTCGCTCACCATGTCCTTCACGATCTCACGAATGACGTGCATTTGCGCATTCGTGAGCTCGTACGGGAGCGCCGCCTTGAGCCGCGTGGTGAGGTCCCGCTTGTTCGTAAAGGCGATGCCCTCGCGGGTCTCGCGTGCGAGATCGCGCGCACGCCGATGCAGGATGTGGACGAAGAAGAGCTCCTCGAAGGCGAGGCGGGACATCCCGCGCATCGCGTCGGCGATGGACTTCGGCCGGTGAACGAGGCGCAGCGCCTCCGGAAGCGGAGGAATATTACTCCTCTTCAGGAGATGCGCTGGGAGGTACTCGGTGACCCGCGGCAGCAGCGCATCGAGGTGCGCATCAACCAACGCGCGGATCACTTTGAACGACAGCCCCTCCGTCGCCGGATACACCGAGAGCACGCGCCCCTCGGTGATCCCGTCTGCCTCCGGCCCGAGGTTCACCATCTCGCGCGGCTGCAGCTGGCGCCCGTGAAAGAATCGCACGGCGCCCGTGAGCAGCAGCTTGTCGTCTTTCTTGATCACGCGGTCGAGATAGGGCTGTCCGGGCCACGAGACCTCGATCATCGCGCTCTCATCGCGGATCACCGCCTGGAAGATGCGGAGTCCTTTGCGCGTCGGGATCACGCCCTTCGAGATCACCGTGCCGAGCACCGTGACATCCATCCCCGGCTCGGCGCTCGCGATCGGCGCGATGGTGCTCGCGTCTTCGTAGCGGTGCGGTACATGGAAGAGCAGATCGCGCGCGACGATGATGCCGAGCTTGCGCAGGAGATCGGCGCGATAGGGGCCGACGCCCTTCAGGTAGCCGACGCCGGTGCTCAGTCCGATCGCCGGACCCGCCGCGCGCGTGCTCACTCCGCGCCCAGCAGCTCCGCGGCGAACGAGGCGGCGTCGAACGACACGAGATCATCGGCCTGCTCGCCGACACCGACGAACTTCACCGGCACGTCGAGCGCCTCGTGCACCGCGACGACGATCCCGCCACGCGCGGTGCCGTCGAGCTTCGTCACCACGAGTCCGGTCAGCGGCACCGCGGCGCTGAACGCGCGCGCCTGCGCGATCGCGTTCTGGCCGATCGTGCCATCGAGCACGAGCAGCGTCTCGTGCGGCGCGCCGGGGATGCGCTTCGCGACGACGGTGCCGACCTTCTTGAGCTCCGTCATCAGCCCATCCTGCGTGTGCAACCGCCCCGCCGTGTCGATGATGACGACGTCGATCCTCCGCGCGACGGCCGCGTCGATTGCGGAGAACGCCACCGATGCCGGATCGGCGCCCGCGATGCTGCCGACGAACTGCGCGCCCGCGCGCGTCGCCCACACGCGCAGCTGGTCGATCGCGCCGGCGCGATACGTGTCGCCCGCGGCAACCATCACGGCCTTCCCCTCGCGCGTCAGTCGCGTCGCGAGCTTCCCGATGAACGTCGTCTTCCCCGCCCCGTTCACGCCAACCACGAGAATCACCGTGGGCGCGGTGGGCGCGAAGACCAGCGCGGGATTACTCCGCCCCGCGCGCAGCGCCTTCTCGACGCCGTCGCGCAGCGCCGAATGAAAGTCGTCTTCGGACTTCGCGAGCCCCTTCGCGGCGCGTCCCTCGACTTCCGCGACGAGACGCAGCGTCACGGGCACGCCGAAGTCCGCCTCGAGGAGCAGCTCCTCGAGGCGCTCGAGCGAGCCCGCGTTGACACCACCGCGCACGATGACGCCCACGTCGAGCAGCGCGACGTCCTTGATCTTCTGCCAGAGCGAGCGCCTGGTGACATCCCCCGCGCGCCGCAGTATTCTCGCCATTCGTTCTCCTCACGCCGCGGCTCTCGCCGCGCGCGTCATCGCAGTCCCATGTTTCGACGCAGCAGCCACTCCGCGCAGAGCGCGCCGAGCAACAGCAGATAGATCCAGTGAAAGTCGCGCAGCTTCGGCTGGTCGCCGAACGGAGCGGCGCCGCCCACCGCGCCGGTGCGCACGTTTGCCTTTCGTGGCAGCAGCTCGCGCGACACATTGACGACCAGCAGCGACGCACCGCCATTCACGCGCGTCTCGTATACGCCGGCATCGAGTGGCGCGCTCTCGGCCAGCGCGCCCGGTCCCGCGAAGTGCAACTGCAGCGTGTCGACGCGCGCCTCGCCTCGACGACGTATCTCGACGCGCACGAGCGTGTCGCTCCCCGTGCCACGCCGCCATCGAATGCGATCCCCAGCGCGCACGATCGCGTCCGCCGGCAGTGCCGCGCGCGGCTCCGGACGCTCCGCCGTCAACCAATCAAATATACCGCCCCAGAGTGTGGCGTACGCATCGCCGCTCACGCCGCCGCGGAAGGCCCAGCGCCAGAATCCCGACGCGCCGACGACCACCGTGCGCCGCCCATTCTCACTTCCCGCGATCGCGACGCGACGTTCCGCGCTGCGCGCCGGCGCGGTGAGCAACCCTGTCCAGTCGCCGTGCACGCCTGCCGCGACGCTCAGCGGCGAGAGGCTGTCCCACGGCACGCCGGAGAGCACCGACGTGATCGGCGACGCCGGCGCGGCGAGCGGATACCATTCGCCGATCGTGTCCGCCGACGGCGCGTACAGGAGGAGCGCGCCTTTCGTCACCGCGCGCGGCGCGCCGAAGAGCGCCGTGTCGCCGTGGATGATCGCCAGCGGCGCCTCGGCCAGCGCCGCGCGCACACTCTGCTCCGTCACCGCCGCGAGCGAGCCATCCTGCCGCCACATCCCCGGCGCCACTCGGTAATACGCGCGCGTCGGCAGCGAGACCGCGCCGCGCAGCACAGGGATGAGAAAGCGCGCATCGAAGTCGGGGGAGGTCGAGGCGAGCACCGCACCCGCCGCCGGTGCGACCTGCACCGCCGTGGCCAGGGTATCGTTGCGATGCTCCACATCGCCAGGCGCCGTGATCACCGCCGCGAGCGCGACAGTGCGCACAGCACCCTCGATGTGCCCGCGCATCGTGAGCGTGCGCTCGAGTCCCGCCGCGAGCGAGTCGACCGGCATCGTCGCGATCACATCGCTCCCCGCCACCAGCGTGAGCGTCGAGGGTCCCACCGCGAGATCTCCCGCCCGCACCGTCACCCTCGTCTCGATCGTATCGCCCGCGACCACCGCGCGCGGAGCGTCGAGCGCAACCACCGCCGCGTCCACCGCCGGTGGATGCGCGAGCACCTCTACGCGCGAGCCCGCCGGCAGCGATGCGAGCGCAGAGGGGTCGTCGAGCTCGCCATCGGTGATGATCGTGAGCGGCCGCCCGACCGCCAGCGCACGCTCGGCCAGCGGCAGCGCGCGCGTCGCTCCGTCGCGCGGAACCTCTGGCGGCGCACCGGTGCGTGCGGAGTCGCCCCACAGCAGCACATCCGAGGAGGCCGAGCGCGCGGCAGCGATCGCCGATCGCCACAGCGCGCCATCGCTTGCGCCGCCGCGTGTCCAGCTCGCCGATGCATCGAGCGCGGCGATCGGGGGCACCGCACGCCGCGGACGCGCGGGCGCATCGAGCAGCAGGGCGAGCATGATGAGCCACGCGAGCGCACGCAGCGAAGCGAGCGTCCAGGTGCGCCGGCTCTCGCCCTCCGCTGGCGCTCCGTACGACCACCATGCGAGTGCCGCGGCAACGAGCAGCGAGATGAGCCAGGCGAGCATGGGAGAAACGTGACGCGGTGACGGCGGAGCGCAAAGCGCCGACGGTCGCGCCGGCGCACAGCCGCCGCGCACCTTCCAGGCTGAGTGCTACGCCCGGGACTTGCCGAGGCTCGCGAGGAGAACTGCGAGCTGTGCGTCAAAGCGCGGACGGTCCGCCGGCGCGAGCGGCAGCCCGGAGCTCTTCTTCAGCGCGACCGCCGGGTCGCGCTGCGCGCCGTCGACGAGGAGCTCGAAGTGGAGATGCGGGCCGGTCGCGAGTCCGGTCATGCCGACGTAGCCGATCGTCTGCCCAATGGTCACGGCGCGTCCCGCGCGGATGCCGGTCGCGAAGGCGCGCAGATGCCCGTAGCGGCTCACGAGCCCGCTGCGATGGCGGATCTCGATCAGATTCCCGTATCCGCCGCGCCTCCCCGCGAAGTTGACCACACCGTCGCCGATCGTGCGCACCGGCGTCCCCGCGTTCGCGACGTAATCGGTGCCCTGATGCTGCCGCCAAATGCCGAGGATCGGATGCTTGCGAAGTCCGAAGACGCTCGAGATGCGGCGGAAGGCGAGCGGCGCGCGCAGAAAGGCAGCCTGCATCGAGCGCCCCGTCGAATCGAAGTACGCGGCCTTCCCGTCGCCCTCGTCGAAGCGCACCGTCTCCGTCGTCGTCCCCGAAAGCACCATCCTCGCGGCGAGCACCCGCCCGATTTTCGTCTGTCCGGCGGAGCCGACGAGCCGCTCGAAGAGCACGCGGAACTGGTCGCCGGGCTGGAGATCACGGCTCATGTCGACGCGATACTCGAAGATGTCGGCGAGTGTCCACGCGAGCTCCGCGCGGGCGCCCCTCGGGAGCACCGTCGCGCTATCGTCCAGCGCCTGGTAAAGATTCTCGTCGATGCGTCCGCCAACGACGAGGGTGTCCGTCACCCACGGCAGTTGCTCCTCGCTGCTCGTCCACGTCGAGTCGCCGGTGCGACGCACGTGGAGCAGACGGTCCGGTGCGAGCTGAAAGACGATCTCGCGGGGCGGAGCGCCGGTGGAGTCCGAACGAACGATGACCGGCATTCCGGCGGGAATGCGACGCGCATCGAGACCGATCGCGGCGCCCATCACGAGGGGCATCGCGCTCGAGCTCACCCCGCGACGCGAGAGCAACGCGCCGATGGTCTCGCCGGAGTGCAGGGTGTCGCTGGTAGCCGCGAGCGAATCGGAGTCGCCGGCGGCCGCCTGTAGTGAATCATCTTCGAGAAGGTGCGGCGCGGCGAGCCAAGGCTTCGGCAGGTCGACGGAGAGTGCCCACACAGCGAGCGCGAAGATGACGAGCGTCGTCACCGCGCGCGGTGTGGGCCGCTTCAATCCATCTGGCGCCGGATGAAAGTCGGGATCTCCATGTCGTT
>JALYSW010000135.1 GCA_030854615.1 Gemmatimonadota bacterium | reverse complement strand
GAGCATCGCGGTGCGCGCGGGCGAGCCGAGCACGAGCAGCGGCTCGAGCGCATCCGCCATCGCGAGCGGCTCCATCGCGTGCTGAATGAACTCCGGCGCGACGCCACGATCGACGACGAGATTCACGAGACCGATGTACGAGATACCCCGGATGAGGCGGCGCGCGATCGCATAGTTCAACGCCCCCACTCGATACGCGACGATCAACGGCGTGTCCGCGATCGCGGCCTCGAGCGTCGATGTCCCGCTCTTCACGAGCGCGGCGTCTGCCGCGCGCCACACCGTGTACGAGTCCCCTTCGACCAGCTGGAAGGGCACACGCGCCGGGTCGAGCACCATGTTCGGCGCGACACCGACGATCACACGAAGCGATGGCAGTCGCCGCTGCAGCTCGCGCGCGGTGGCCGTGAACGCATCGAGGTGCTGCGCGAGCTCGCCGCGCCGGCTTCCCGGGAAGAGCGCAAGCACGGGGGCATCGCCGGGAAGGCCGAGCGCCTCGCGCGCGTGTGCGCGAGATGGCAGATCGCGCGCGCCGTCGAGCAGCGGATTCCCCACGTACGTCGCGTCGAGGCCGTGCTTCCGGAGATACGACTCTTCGAAGGGGAGAATCACCGCCGCGCGCGTAATCGTGCGCCGCATCTCCCTCAGCCGACCCGAACGCCACGCCCACACCTTGGGGGTGATGAAGTACAGCACCGGAACGCCCGCGGCCTTCGCCACGGCGGCGATGCGCAGATTGAACCCCGGATAGTCGACGAGAATCACGAGGCCGACGCCGCCGGTCGCCATCCGCGCCTTGAGGCGCCCGAGCAGCAGGAGATGATAGGGGATTTGCCCGACGACGCCCGCGAAGCCCATGACCGCGTGCGCGGTGATGTCCGCGATGAGCTCGGCGCCGGCAGCTTGGGTGCGCGCTCCGGCGACGGCGGCAATCGGGACGTCGGGAGCGAGGCGCCTGAGCGCCTCTACGACCGCTGCGGCGTGCAGGTCGCCGGAAGCCTCACCGGCGACGACCAGCACCTCACGCACGACGAGCTCCGGCGAGGGGCGCGGTCATACCGCGAGCCCGCGCTCACTCTTCGACACGAACGCCAGGAAGTGCTCCACCTCGGGGTACGGGTGCAGCTCCTCGCGCGCGCGCTCCATCGCACGCGAGACGATGAGCTCCGAGCGAAAGAATAGGCGATACGCCCGCTTGAGCTCGCGCACGACGTCGGGGTCGAAGCCACATCGCTGCAGCCCGACGGAGTTGAGCCCGTAGATCTTCACCGGATTCCCCGCCGCCTTGAGGTACGGCGGAACATCCTGCGTGATCTTCGAGGACCCGCCGACGAACGCATACGCGCCGAGCTTGACGAACTGGTGCACCGCGACGAGCCCCGAGATGATCACGCGGTCTTCCATGTGCACGTGCCCGGCGACCTGCGTAGCGTTGGAGATAATGATGTGGTTGCCCAGATGACAGTCGTGCGCGAGATGGACGTAGGACATGATGAGGCAGTCGGTGCCCACGACCGTCCGCTCCGATTCCGCTGTGCCGCGATTGATGGTCGCGAACTCGCGGATCACCGTGCGATCGCCGATCTCGACGAACGTGCGCTCGCCGTGGAACTTGAGATCCTGCGGGTCGCCGCCGACGATCGCGCCGCTCCCCACCTTCACACTCTCGCCGAGCGTCGCGAGCCTCTCGAGCGTGGCGCGCGCGCTGATGACGCATCCGTCGCCGATCACGCACTCCGGACCGACGATCGCGAAGGCGCCGATCTCGACGTCCTCGCCGATCTGCGCGTCCGGTGACACCAGCGCGGTCGGGTGGACGCGAACGGTCACTTGTCGCGCACCATCGCGCCCATGTCCGCCTCGCACACGATCTCGCCATCCACGCGGGCGACGCCGTGGAGCTTGCAGATGCGCGCGCGCCTCTGGACCATCTCCACTTCGATGCGCAGCTGGTCGCCCGGCTTTACGGGCTTTCGCCACTTCACGTTATCGAGCGACGTGAAGTACATGACGAGCTGCGACGCGTCCTCCGAGTCGCCGAGCATCATGAGCCCGCCCACCTGCGCCATGCACTCGACGATGAGCACACCGGGCATCACCGGATGCCCCGGGAAGTGCCCCTGAAAAAACGGCTCGTTGATCGTGACGTTCTTCAATCCGACAATGCGCTTGCCCCGGTCGTGCTCGAGAATGCGATCCACGAGCAGGAAGGGATAGCGATGGGGCAGCTGCTTGATGATGTCTTCTGTTTCACTCATCCGCGTCTCCTCTGCGGCACGTTTTAACATTGCGCGGACGAGCGTCACCGTTCCCCGGTGGCTCGGCCGATCGGCGACGATCCGTCCGCGGACGCGCTTTCCCGCGAGCGCCAGATCGCCAATGAAGTCCATCGTCTTGTGTCGCACGAACTCGTCGGACCAGCGAAGCTCCGTGTCGACGGGCCCGTGATCGTCGAGCACCACGGTGTTCGACGTCGTCACACCCTGGATCAGTCCCTTCGCGCGCAGCGCGTCCGCTTCACCAAGGAAGCCGAAGGTGCGCGCCCCCGCCAGATCCGAGGCGAAAGTCGCGGGGGTGACCGGAAGCTGGCACGACTGCCGCCCGATCAGCGGGTGCGGAAAATCGATCGTCACCTCGAGCGACAGTGTCGGCGACGGCGTGACCGTGTACGTCGACCCGCCGTCGCGCAGGGTGAGCGGCGCGCGAAGGGTGAGATACTCGACCTCGCCCGCCACCTCGACGATACCGGCCGTCACGAGCGCATCGTGAAATGGTCGCGCGCTCCCGTCGAGGATCGGGGGCTCCGCCGCATCGAGGTCGATACGGATGTCGTCGATCTCGAGCGCGGCGATGGCGGAGAGCACGTGCTCCACCGTATGCACGGCCTCCTCACCGCCACCGAGCTGCGTGTGACGTTCGGTGAGCACCGCGTTCTCCGCGCGCGCGTACACCGTTGGCTCGCCCGGAAGATCGGTGCGGCGGAAGCTGATTCCGGATCCCGGCGACGCCGGATGGAAGGTCAGCGTGCAGTAGCGGCCGAAGTGCAGCCCGATCCCCTGCAGCGAGATGGCGCCGCCGATGGAATGACGGCGAGCGGTCACGACTTCTTCTCGTGCAGCTGCCGCTCGATCTCGCGAAGCCGATCGGCGAGCTTGTAGAATGCCGACGTGGCCTTGAGCCACTCGCGCTGCGGCCGCGCTGGCGCGCCGCTCCACATCTCGCCATCCGGAATGTCATCCATGACGCCCGATCCTGCTCCCAACTTCACGTTGTTGCCGAGCTCGAGATGCCCGGTGACGCCGACCTGCCCGCCAATCATGCAGCCGTCGCCGAGCCGCGTCGAGCCCGCAATTCCCGACTGCGCGGCGATCAGACACATGCGCCCCAGCCGAACGTTGTGCGCGATCATCACGAGGTTGTCGAGCTTCGTTCCTGCGCCGATCACCGTATCGGCGATGCTGCCGCGATCGATGGTCGAGTTCGCGCCGACCTCCACATCGTCCTCGAGAATGCACCGTCCGACGTGCGGGATCTTCTGCACGCCGGTGCGCGTCGGCACGTAGCCGAAGCCGTCGCTCCCCGCGCGCACGCCCGCGTGCAGCCGCACGCGCGCGCCGAGGATCGTGCCGGGATACAGCGTCACCCCGCTGACGAGATGCGAATCCTCGCCGATCATCACCCCGCTCCCGACATCGCAGAGCGGGCCGATCACCGCACGGTCGCCAAGCACCGCGCCGTCGCCGATGACGCTGTGCGCGCCGATCGCGACGTCCTTGCCCAGCTTCACTCCTGCACCGATCACCGCCGAGGGGTGAATCCCTGCGGCGCGCGGCGGCTCCGGGTAGAGCGCGGGGAGCACGACGAGCATCGCCTCCTGCGGCTTGGCGACGACGATCCTGCACGGCGGCCCCGGATGATCGGCGAGCTCCGCTGACACGAGCACGACACCGGCCTTCGAGGACGCGAACTCCCCGGCGTAGCGCGGATTAGCGAAGAAGCTCAGCTCATCCGGCGCCGCGCGGTCGAGCGCCGCGACACGCACGACGCGCACACCGGTATCTCCACGCAGCTCACCTGAGACGAGATGCGCGACAGCCTCGGCGGTGAGAGCGGATTCGCTCACGCCACCGAGGCTGCCCGAGGCTCGAACCGTGTTGCTCAACGGTCGTTAGGCGTGGACTTGGGACGCGACACACCGGTCGGCTTGGTCGGGGTAGCGCCCGTCGCGCGCGGAGTGGTCGTCGAGGACGGCGCAGCCATCGGCGCGGCCTTCGTGGCGACCGGACCAGCGGCAACGAGCTTCTTGATCACCTGGTCCGTGATGTCGAGCGACGAATCCGCAGCGACGACGACCCCCGCCTGACTGCCAGCATCGAGAATGAACGTGTAGTTGTTCGCGCTGCGAATCTGCTCGATGATCCGGTTGATCTGTTCCATGATCGGACGAACGAGCTCGGACTCGCGCTGCTGCGCCGTCTGCTCGAGCTCCTGCACGCGCTGCTGGTACGCCTGCCGCTTCGCGGTGAGGTCCTTTTCCTTCGCGGTCTTCGCCGTCGCCGTCATCGTCGCCTGGTTCTTCTGATAGTCGGCGATCTGCGACTGGAGCGTGTCGCCCATGTGCTGGACCTGAGCCTTGTACTGGTCCATCTCCTTCTGGAACTGCGCTTCCGCCTCGGCGCGGCCGGGGGCCTGCGCGATGATCTTCTGCGAGTTCACATACACGATCTTCGGCGCTGTGCCCTGCGCGGCGAGGAGACCGGCCATCGAAATAGTGAGCGCCGCGACAGCGGTGGCGACGCGTACAGAGGAACGCATGGTAGCTCCGATTAGAAGAGTTGCCCGAGCTTGAAGTGTAACTGCCACTTGGGCTTCTTGTTGCCAAACTGATCGACACGATCGAGTCCGTAGGCGTAGTCGAGCCCCAGCGGACCGAGTGGTGTCACGATCGCCACACCAAAACCGACGCCGCGGAAGAGCCGCGTCGGGTCGAACTCGCTGGGCTTGTTCCATACGTTGCCCGCGTCGTAGAACACATCCGTGTACAGCATCTGGTTGAAGCGAAGTCCCAGCTCGACGGTCGAGGTGAAGAACGCGTTTCCGAACGAGGTGCGCGTCGCGTTGCTGTTGGTCTGATCGACGTAGCCCTGCGGCGTGATCGAGAACTCCGGGTAGCCGCGAAGCGATTCGCCGTACTGCGTGCCACCGAGCGCGAAGCTCTGCGAGAAAAAGAACGGTCCATCGTTTCCGAACACCGCGCCGGCGCGTGCCGTCAGGCCAAGAATCAGCTTCATCGGCTGCGAGCCAGGAGCGTCGCCGCCGAGCGTGCCGAGCGTCGTATAGTTGCGCAGCTCCGTGGTGTAGCGCTGGAAGCTCGCCGTACCGCCGAGCAGTCCACCGTTGAGCTGTGCCGTGACGGAGCGCTCGGAGCCCGCGGACGCAAATGGAAGATCGATTCGATTGTCGTGCGTCAACGTGAAGCCGAGCGTCGAACGAAAGTTATACGACTGGTTGATGCTCGTGTCGCGCGAGGCGAGGCCGCCGCTGAACTTGACCGCTTCACCGCCGTAGGAGACGAAGAAGCGGGTGAACGGGGAGCCGCGCACCGGAAAGCCGAACTGCAGCGACGCGCCCGAGCTCGTGCT
>JALYSW010000127.1 GCA_030854615.1 Gemmatimonadota bacterium | reverse complement strand
CCGCCGGCTGCGCAAAGGTGGCACAGAGACGGTAGGAGCTCGCGCCGCCCACGAGATAGGTGTACGACGCGCCCGATTGCGGATCCTTTGGCACGCGGTCGACCAGATGCGACGAAATCAGGCTCGTAAGAGAGTCCGGAAGTGCAGCGTACTTGTCCCAGTACGCGTCCACCGCGCGCGAGAGCTGGCTCAGATCCTCCACGCGAATTCCATCGAGCTTTCGTTCGCGCGCGTGCGAGGGCAGCCCAAGCGTGAGTAGCCCCGCGATCACCACGAGCGCGGCCGCGATCGTCGCCGCAACGCCTGCGCGCGAGATGGGCTGCGCGCTCATGGCTGATCCTGCTCCTCGTGACGAAGATCGTGCAGATAGTAGAGCAGCGCCGACGCTGCGATGCCGCCGACGACGAGCGCCTTGAGTACGAATCGACTCGTGAGCTCACCACCAAGAAGGTTGTTGACGAGCCAGGTACCATCCCCGATGAGCACCGAAACCGCGATGAAGAGCGTGAGATAGGTGCACCATCGACGCGCGGGCGAGAGGCGCAACGCCGTGTTTGCGGCGACACGTTTCCCGATGTAATTGCTCGTCCAGAGAAAGACTGGAAACGCGACGATCAGCGAAGAGACGCCCCAGCGAATTTCCCCTCCTAGATTCTCGCCGGAATAGCTGCGCTGCGTGACATCGGGCAAGTACTTGTCGATGAACGCGAAGAGGATGTGCCCGAACGAATACACACTGATATAGAGCGACGTGAAGAGCACCAGATACAGGAAAGCCTCACGAGCCGACAGCGAGGCCCGCGGACGCGGCACTGGAACGGAGAACGGAGTGTCCGCGTACGACGCGAGCGCGCTCGTGACTTCCTGATCCGGCCATCCCGCGCTCCGTAACGCGCCGCCGACGGCGTCGCGCGACTCGCCCTTGGCGAGCGCATCGCGGACGAACAGATCGAGCGGGGAAGGAGTTGCGGACATTCGGCGGACTCCGTGGCGCGGGTGCCGAGAATATGGCGGTTGCGCGCGACGGGGGGCCAGCCCCGGAGCCGCTAACGGGTGGTCAGCGAGGTCGATTCCGCCCGTCGGCGCTCCAGAGCGCGCGGCTCGCCAGCGCGCACATACGCATCGATCGCGTGCGCCGCGTCGCGCCCCTCGCGTATGGCCCACACGATCAGCGACGCACCCCGGCGCGCATCGCCCGCGGCGAAGATGCCGCCGACGCTCGACTGCTGGTCCGGCCCCGTGACGACACATCCGCGCGCATCGGTGCGCACGCCGAGGAGTGCGGGAAGGCCATCGCGCTGGGCGCCGGCGAAGCCCATCGCGAGGAGTACGAGATCCGCCTCGATGGTGAAGTCGCTGTCCGCGTCCGCCTCGAAGATCGCGCGCCCCTCGCTATCGCTGCCCGGCGAGACGCGCACGCCGTGCAGGCGCTGCACCTGCCCGTCTGCACCAGAGAGCCGCGCAGTCGAGACGTTCCAGTCGCGCGCGCCACCCTCCTCGTGCGCGTGCGACGTGCGCAACTGCATCGGCCAGAACGGCCATGGCGTCGATGCATCGCGCGATGCGGGCGGCTGCGGCATTACCTCCAGCTGCACCACCGCGAGCGCGCCCTGGCGATGGCAGGTGCCGATGCAGTCCGAGCCAGTGTCGCCACCGCCGATCACGACGACGCGCTTCCCCTCCGCCGAGATGAGCTCGTTCGGCGCGATGACGTCGCCGGCGCCGCGACGGTTCTGCTGCTCGAGGAAGTCCATCGCGAAGTGCACTCCCGCGAGCTCTCGTCCCGGCACGTCGATGTCCCGCGCGCGCGCTGCGCCGCCGGCGAGGAGGATGGCGTCAAAATCGTTGCGCAGCGCGCTCACGGAGAGATCGCGACCGACCTCGACTCCCGTCTCGAACACGATCCCCTCGGCCTCGAGCTGCGCGAGTCTTCGATCGAGAACGCGCTTCTCCATCTTGAAGTTGGGGATGCCATAGCGGAGCAATCCGCCGACACGGTCGGACTTTTCGAACACGGTCACGGCGTGTCCGCGCCGGCGCAGCTGCTGCGCGGTCGCGAGCCCTGCGGGCCCCGAGCCGACGATCGCTACGCGGTAGCCGCTTTCCTCTGCAGGTGGCCGAGCGGCGATCCACCCTTCGTCGAAGCCGCGATCCGCGATCGCCTGCTCGATGCTGCGGATGGCCACGGGGCGCTCGATGATACCGAGCACGCACGCGCTTTCGCATGGCGCAGGGCAGAGCCGCCCCGTGAATTCGGGAAAGTTGTTCGTCGCGTGCAGCGAGGCGAGCGCCTCCGCCCACCTGTCGCGATAGACGAGATCGTTCCAATCGGGGATGATGTTCTGCACCGGACAGCCGGTGTCACCCTGACAGAATGGCACGCCGCGGTCCATGCAGCGCGCGGCCTGCTCGCGCGTGGCGTCATCGCTCTGCGGCGCGTAGAACTCGCGCCAGTGGCCGATGCGCTCGAGCACCGGCAGTCTCCGCGGATCAGCGCGCGGAAAGGACAGAAACCCTTTCGGATCTCCCATGGTCCTGACTCCCGATGAGTGTGGATTGGCGTGTCTGCAGCGCGCGAATAGCCTTGTACTCGATGGGCATCACGCGGACGAACCGCGGGAGGTGCACAACCCATTCGTCGAGAATGCGGCGGGCGCGCACGCTCCCGGTGTGGTGCGCGTGTCGCGCGATCGCATCGTGGAGCAGCGCGATGTCCGCAGTCTCGGACAGGGGCCCGAGCTCGACGAGCGACTTGTTGCAGCGCTGCTCGAGCCGCGAGCGCTCGTCGAGCACGAAGGCGAGCCCGCCACTCATCCCTGCCGCGAAGTTGCGGCCCGTGGGGCCAAGCACGACGACGGCTCCACCGGTCATGTACTCGCAGCCATGGTCGCCGACGCCCTCGACCACCGCGGTCACTCCGCTGTTGCGCACTGCGAAGCGTTCGCCGGCGGGGCCGGCGAAGAACGCCTCACCGCTGGTCGCCCCGTACAGCGCGACGTTGCCGAGCAGGATCGCCGTGGAGACGTCGAAGCCGGCATCGCGCGGCGGACGGATCACCAGCCGGCCGCCAGAGAGTCCCTTGCCCACGTAATCGTTCGCCTCGCCTTCGAGCGAGAGCGTAACGCCGCTCGCGCAGAAGGCTCCGAAGCTCTGGCCCGCCGAACCGGCGAACGAGAACTCGAGCGTGCCGTCCGGCAGCCCCTCGTCGCCAAAACGGCGCGCGATCTCACCGGAGAGCATCGCGCCCACACTGCGATCGACGTTCCGCACCGCGAACGATGCGCGCACGCGCTCGCGATGCTCGAGAGCGGGGCGCGCGACTGCAACGAGGGCGTGATCGAGTACGCGCTCGAGATCGCGCGGCTGTCCACTCTCGCAGCGCGCGGCGACACCCGGGGCAACTTCAGGGCGCCAGAGCAGCGAAGCCAGGTCGAGCGTGCGCGCCTTCCAGTGTGTCGACATGTCGGCGGCGCGCAAAGCGTCCGTGCGCCCGATCATTTCATCCATCGTCCGGAAGCCCAGCCGCGCCATGATGGCGCGCGCTTCCTCGGCAACGAAGAAGAAATAGTTGATGACGTACTCTGGCTTCCCGTTGAACTTCGCCCGCAGCACCGGATCCTGCGTCGCGATCCCGACGGGGCAGGTATTGAGATGACATTTCCGCATCATCACGCACCCCTCGACGATCAGCGGCGCCGTGGAGAAGCCGAACTCCTCCGCGCCGAGCAGTGCCGCAATGACGACGTCGCGTCCCGTCTTGAGCTGGCCGTCGGTCTGCAGCTTTACACGTCCACGGAGCTCGTTGAGCACGAGCGTCTGATGCGTCTCGGCCAGTCCGAGCTCCCACGGAATCCCTGCGTGCTTGATCGAGGAGAGGGGTGAGGAGCCGGTGCCACCGGAGTCGCCGGAGATGAGGATGAGATCGGCGCCGGCCTTCGCCACGCCGGCGGCGATCGTGCCGACGCCGGTCTCCGCGACGAGCTTCACCGATACGATGGCCGACGGATTCACGTGGCGCAGATCGAAGATGAGCTGCGCCAGATCCTCGATCGAGTAGATATCGTGGTGCGGCGGCGGCGAGATCAGCGTGACACCGGGGATCGAATGGCGCACGCGCGCGATCGCCGCGTCGACCTTGTTGCCGGGAAGCTGCCCTCCTTCTCCAGGCTTCGCGCCCTGCGCCATCTTGATCTGCAACTCGCGCGCGCTCACGAGATACGCGGCGGTGACGCCGAAGCGCCCCGAGGCGATCTGCTTGATGGCGCTGTTGCGATCGGTGCCGTAACGGTCGGGGGACTCGCCCCCTTCGCCGCTGTTGCTGCGGCCGCCGAGCTCGTTCATCGCGAGGGCCAGCGTCTCGTGCGCCTCGCGACTCAGCGACCCGAACGACATCGCGCCGGTGACGAAGCGCTTGACGATGCTTGCCGCAGGCTCCACATCGTCGATCGCGATGGGCGTGCGCGGCGCGAAGTCGAGGAGACCGCGAATGGTCGAGGAGCGCTCGCGTTCATCGTTGGCGCGCTGCGCGAAGTCGGCGTATCGTGTGGCGCTGTTCGTCCAGGCCGCGTGTTGCAGCGTCGAGATCGTGTCGGGATTCCACGCGTGATGCTCGCCCTGCGCGCGGTAGACGAGCTGTCCTCCGGGATCGAGCGCCGGCGTTCCCGTGGCCGGCGCGAAGGCAGCCGCGTGGCGCGCGAGTGCCTCGAGCGCCACCTCTTCGATCCCGATGCCTCCGAGCCGCGACTTCGTGCCGGAGAAGTAGCGATCGATGAGCGTCGCCCCGATGCCGATCGACTCGAAGAGCTGCGCTCCGCAATAGCTCTGCGCGGTGGAGATTCCCATCTTGGAGAGGATCTTGCGCAGCCCCTTCTCGATCGCCGCCACGTACTTGCCCTGTGCGGTGAGTGCGGTGGCTGCGCCGCCGAGCAGCCCTTCACACGCGAGAGCGGCGATCGTATCGAGAGCGAGATAGGGATGGATCGTTCCCGCACCGAAGCCGAGGAGCAGGGCGAAGTGCGACACGTCGCGCGCCTCTCCCGTCTCGATGATCAGCCCCGTCTCCGTGCGCAGGTGCTGGGCGATCAGGAAGCTGTGCACCGCCGCGGTCGCGAGCAGCGACGGGATGGGCGCATGCCGGTCGTCGACGCCGCGGTCGCTGAGCACGAGCAGCGTGCAACCGTCTCGAACGGCCTGCGCCGAGGCAATGCAGAGCGCCGTGAGCGCCTCCTCGAGCGCGCCCGCACGTCCCGTCGCCGGGAAGAGCATGGACAGCGTGCGCGTGCGCATCTGCGAATCCGGGAGCGCTGCGATCCTCGCGCGCTGGAGCGCGGTGAGCACAGGACCGTGCACGCGCACCCGGCTCGCGTCTGGCGCATCGTCGTCGAGCGGATTCGATCGCGGACCGATGTTCATCCCGAGCGACATGACGAGCTGCTCGCGAATCGGGTCGATCGGCGGGTTCGTCACCTGCGCGAACTGCTGCGTGAAGTAGTCGAAGAGCAGGCGCGGCTCGAAGGAGAGCACGGCGAGTGGGGTATCGGTGCCCATCGATCCGATCGGCTCCTCGCCGGTGATCGCCATGGGGGCAAGCACCAGCCGCAGCTCCTCCGCGGTGTACGCGAACGCGGACTGTTGCACGAGCAGTGCGCGCGGATCGGGGGCGTCCGGCAGAACGGGAACGGGGAGCGCGTCGAGCTCGATACGGTGTGAGGCGACGCGCAACGCGTATGGCTGTGCGCGCGATAGCTCGCGCTTCAGCTCATCGTCGTACAGCACGCGGCCCGCGAGCGTGTCCACGACGATCATCTTCCCGGGCTGCAGTCTGCCTTTGTGGATGACATTCGCGGCGGGGAGCTCGAGTGCACCCGCCTCCGACGACAGCACGACGAGGTCGTCGCTCGTGATCGCCCAGCGGCCGGGGCGAAGTCCGTTGCGATCGAGCGTCGCGCCGACGAGATGGCCGTCGGTGAATGCGACCGCCGCGGGTCCATCCCACGGCTCCATCATCGATGCGTGGAACTCGTAGAACGCACGGCGATCCGGATCCATGAGTGGATCGCCCTCCCATGCCTCGGGGATGAGCATCATCAGCGCCTGCGGCAACGAGCGCCCGCCGTGCACGAGGAACTCGAGCACGTTGTCGAGGCTCGCGGAGTCGCTCTGGTCCGCGACGATGACCGGATAGAGTTTGTCGAGATTCCCGCCGAAGATCTTCGAGGTGAGCGTCCCTTCGCGCACGCGCATCCAGTTGATGTTGCCACGCAGCGTGTTGATTTCGCCGTTGTGGCAGAGGAGGCGGTAGGGGTGCGCGCGCGACCAGGTCGGGAAAGTGTTGGTCGAGAAGCGGCTGTGCACGAGCGCGATCGCGGTGACGAACGCCGGGTCGGCGAGATCGCGGTAGAAGCGGGGGAGCTTGACCGGCGTGAGCATCCCCTTGTACACGACGAGTCGGCAGGAGCAGCTCGACACGTAGAAGCCGTCGACGGATACCATGACGTTCTCGATGCGTCGCCGGATGACGTAGAGCTTCCGCTCGAGGGAGGCATCGTCGAGCCCTTCGCCGGAGACGAAGAACTGTCGGATCGCTGGCGCAGCGGGCCGCGCGCGCGCTCCGAGGACGCTCTCATCGCACGGAACGACGCGCCAACCGAGCATCGAGTGCCCCTCGTCGGCCGTAATCTCCGCGACCACTCGTTCGCACAGCCGCTGCGCCGCAGTGCCACGAGGAAGGAAGCACATCCCAACTCCGTAGCATCCTGCCGCGGGAAGATCGATCTCCGCGAGGGCCGCATCGCGCGCGAAGATGTCGTGCGGGAGCTGCAGCGTGATGCCGGCGCCGTCGCCGGTACACGGATCGCAGCCCGCGGCACCGCGGTGTGAAAGATTGTCGAGGAGTTGGAGCGACTGCTCGACGATCGAGTGCGCACGCGTGCCGCGGATGTGGGCGACGAAGCCGAGGCCACACGAGTCGTGCTCGTGCGCCGGATCGTAGAGGCCCTGACGCGCCGGAAGTCCGTGCATCGCTCACGCTCCTCGAGATGCAAACGGCCCCTCCAAACCTTGCGGTCGGGAGGGGCCAGTGGATCCACTTCTTTCGTGGTCCGTGCTGCGACTACTCCGCGTCCGCGCCTCGAGCCCGCCCGATCGTAAGCATCGGAGCGGACGAATTATTATTGAGCGCGAGCGACGCGTACTGATTGGTCACAGTGGTTGCCGTATGTGGGTGCTCGGCAATCTATACATCACCGCGCAGCCGCCGTCACCGTCAGGTCGGATAGGTTCGCACCTGACCGATCGGCATCATCGACCGCGGATGTGTTTCTCAATGCGCGCGTCGGGGACGAGCCACATGAGCGCGATGGCGATGTAGAGCGCGTACCCGAGGTAGATAAAGCTCATCACGTACGCGAGGAACGTCGGGAGCACGGGCAACAATGCGCGGCAGCTCACTCCCTCCGGCGCGTGCAGCTCCAGCACCATGATCGTGATGAGGATGGCGATCACACCATCGCTGAACGCTTCCATTCGCCCTTTGTTCAATCCACGCTCCGCATTCGAGGATCAGTTCTGCGCGCCCTGATCGTGCATCGGCGCGAGCTCCGCATTGAATCTGGAGGCGTCCGCGCTATCGCCTAGT
>JALYSW010000301.1 GCA_030854615.1 Gemmatimonadota bacterium | reverse complement strand
CGGGACGAAAGTCGGTCGTCTGGAGATCGACGCCGAATGGAGTGGCGAGTGCCGCGCTTCCCTCGATCATGTGAGTTGTGGCGCGATCGAATCGATCGACACACACGTTGAAGACCAGCGGATGATTGCCGCCGCCGACACCAACACGATAGGGCGCCCTCGATGCCAGCGTCAACGCGGGGCTGCGAATGAACGAGGCTCCTCGTGTGATCTTTCCATCGATCACCGCATCGTACTTCTCGCGGCGAATCGCACGCACGACTTCGAGAACGCCGAGGAGGCTGTGCGGGAGCACGTGCACGCGGCGGACGTATGGGTTGTGTTCGAGCACTGGCGAAGCCTGTGCCGTCGTGAGTACGTCGAGCGCGAGGGATGGCTGCGCATGGGCGATCGCGCGAAGCGCTCCAGTCGCCAGGATGAGATCGCCGATCCCTTGCGTGCGCATGTACAGCACGGAGTGTGGGCGCTCGTTCCATCGCGGTAGCTTCGCGACGCGCTCGCCTGCGGATAGCATGCCGATCGAGCGCATCCAGCCGCGTCGCCACGCCTGCTCGATCAGGCCGAGACTCATCCTTCGCCGCGCGTTGAGGAAATGATTCCGTCGAGCAGCTTACCAACCGATCCTTTCATATTCGTTACAATGGGCGGTTAGGGAGCATCAAGTTGTTCTTGTATCGAATGCCGGCCATGCGTCACTGGTGAGATCGTCCGATCCCCTGCTCTTTCGCGCAAGGCGCCGCTAGCCCAGCTGGCCGAGCAAGCCACCCCCGCGAGAATGCCACCGAGAACGTCCGTGGGCCAGTGGGCACCGAGATAGACGCGAGCGACTGCGGATGCGATGATGAAGAGGACCGCAACTGCCCGCACAGCCGCCCGGTGACCGCTCGATGCAAGTGTGCGGCTGAGTAGCAGCGTTCCTAGCCCGAAGACGAGAACGGCCATCATGACGTCTGCCGACGGATAAGATGGTCCGCCCGCTGCCGTCAGTCGTGGGCTAATGCCGTGCGGCCGCGCGCGGTGCACTCCGTATTTCAACACGAGGTTGAGCAACTGTGCGCTGAGGCAGGCGACCACATAGTACGCCGAGGTGCGCGAGCCGTACCTCCGATAGAGCAGGAACGTGAACGCGATCGCGACGAATATCCCGAGTCGGCCTGACGTGAACGTTACGCCCAGCAGCACAGCGGTAAGCGGAGCGGAGCTGCGCGCCCGCAGTGCGTGAATCAGATGGATATCAATGACCGCCGTCCTTCCCGTAACCACCAGTACGGTGAGTATCGCGAAGGCCGCCACCGATACGATCGCGATGCCAGCGTAGTAGAGATCTACGGACCGCGCGTCCTTCACCCAGCGAAGGACGGCGAGGCGCGCCGTGGCAACATTCGCCACGATGCTCAGTGCGTAATCGCAAAGAATCGAGTCGCGAGGATTGGCCCTCGGGCGGGACGACCGCCGGGACCGGGGGGAGTGCCCGCAGGTGCGGGTCCATATTCAGGCTGAAAGAGATACGCGACATGTCGTACAGGATCGACGGCGATGGTCTTCGCGCCGCGCATTGTCGGCACCGTCGCGACAACCGAGTACTTGTCGGGCGAATCCTGGTGCACGATGGTCACGCTGCTGTCCCGGCCCGCGGGGATGTAAATGAGCTTTTGTGACGCGTCCCAGCCGAGCGCGTCCACTCCATCTCCGTTTGCGATGCTTGCGACCACTTTGCCGGTCGTTCCATCAACGATTACCGACGTCTTGCCGCAGCCGACGATAATGCGATTGCCCACCTTGTCGTAGGCGATGCCCGTCGGCCCCTCGCACGGAGAGAGTGGCCACGACGCGATCGCCTTCATCGACTTCACATCCACCACCTGTATCGTGCTCTTTCCTTCATTGTTGACGAAAAGCTGTCCACGACCATTCGCCACGGCCCCCTCGGGTCCATCGTCTTCGAGCTCGGCCTGGCCCAGCACGTCACCGGATTTCGGATCCAGCGTGACCACCGTTCCGGCCGGCCTGCTGTGATTCGTGAGGACGACGCGCGCATCGGGCTCATCGTACATGATACCGTCGAGTCCACCGGATGCGATTTTGATCTTGCGAATCACCGCGAGCGACTTGAGGTCGAACATCGTGACTGTCGAGTCGCCACCGTTCGTGATGAAGCCGTGTCCCGTCTTCTGGACCAGAGCGATGCCGTGCGTTCGTGGAGTGTTGGGAATGTCGCCCAGCACCTTTCCCGAGACGCCGTCGATGACCATGACGTGGGTTCCGCGCGAGACGAACACTCGACCAGTCCCGGCTTCGGCAGTGAGATAGTCAGTGCCGCCATCGCCCCCGATCTCAGATTCAACGACGTGAAAGGTCTGGGCGGCAGAGGACTGTGCTGCGAGTGCGAGGGTGCCGATGAGCGCAGCAGCGACGCGAAGCAACGACACTTTCATGATTCCAGCCTCGAGTTTGACGAAAGCAGAACTTGGGAGTAGCGGAAACTTGAGTGAGATCACCTTACGCTCGAGTGACAATCGCGATGCGCACCGCGGAGCGGGCTATCTTGCCGCGCTACACCTCCAGCGCAGTCCGGAGAGATTGCTTCGAGCAGCACAGGTGGGGCAATATGGTATATATCAGGGGCGGCCTTCCTGCCGCTGGAGAAATCTGTTGTCTGCGCGCGGTGTCGACGCAAGCTTGAGGTTGCTCGTACGCCGCATCACACATGCCTAGCCACGAACACGTGATGTCATCAGCGATCGTTGCCCCCACGTCTGCGTCTGACGTTGGTGATAGGGAAAGCGTCCGCTGCAATTTCTGCCGCGCAGATAACACCGATATCCTAATCGAAGATGGAAGAGACCGGCGGCACGACTTGCCCGGCAACTTTCGATTAGTAAAGTGCCGAAACTGCGGCTTGGTCTATCTCAACCCTCGCCCGACCGCCGAGGCCCTGCACGCGTACTATCCGCCCGAGTACGCGCCCTATACACAACGAGGACTATTCGGTCTCCTCACTCGCCTGCTTCGAAGGCGGGAAGCGCGCGCCATACGCCGTTCGCTCCCTGCTGCCGCTGAAGTGCTCGAAGTCGGCTGCGCTGCCGGGGATTTGCTTGTGCCATTACGCGAGGCAGGTATTCGCGTTACCGGCATTGAGCTGAGCGATCACGCCGCAGCGATCGCACGAACCGAACACCACCTCGAAGTCCGCACAGGAAGACTCGCCGAGGCTTCATTCTCCGGCAGCTCCTTCGACGGAATCATCATGCGGAACGTCATCGAGCACGTGCCGGATCCCAAGAAGGAGCTCGAGATAGCCGCGTCCCTGCTACGCCCCGGCGGCCTGCTCTTCCTTCGCACAGACAATGTAGATAGCCTGGATGCTCGCCTTTTTGGCGCTTTGTGGTACGGCTTCGACTTTCCCCGGCATTTGACGCTTTTCTCGCGTGATACACTCGCCGCATTTGTACAGTCCGCCGGTCTCGAGGTCACGCAAGTACGTTACAGCCTGGTACCAACGCACTGGATCATGAGCTTGCGATACTGGGTATCGGAACGCTCAGCGATGGCGCCGATGAGCCGCCTGATTTCACTTCGCAACCCGCTGTTGTTGGCGGGCGGATTCGCAATCGCGATAGTACAAAAGCTGGTGCATGACAGTGGGAGATTTGCGATGGTCGCACGGCGCCCGCATCAGTCATGAGATCGCGGCACTTCGCGTCACATCCCGAATGCTTATACCACTCCGATAAAGCAAGAACGCGCCCGGCAGCGAGGCCACGAGCCATACAGCGTAGTGCGCGAACGTGAGTGCCACGGCTGCGTCCCTGTCCACGCCAAGGAATGCAAACATCGCGATCGCCGAGCCCTCGCCAAGACCGCGTCCCTCGATATACATGGCGGCGCGACGTACGAGAGACGTCACCGCGATCACGGCAAAGAACGGCACCATCGGAAGCTCGATGCCAAGCCCGCGTCCTATGACATAGAAAGTGAGCATGCCGAGAAGGTTTTCGCCGAGAGCCATCAGAAGATTCACCGCGAGCGCTGTCGGTTGGGCGCGATAGGCCACGAGCGCCTGCGAGACTTTTCCGAGCAGCGCGAAGAACGCCGGCGGGAGCCATTTGCGGAGCATTCGCCCTGCGACGCGATGCAGGGGCGTCCACCACGCCGCAATGATTACTAACAGTCCAAAGACCGCGGCAGCCATGACTATCGTCAAGTATGTCGAGCGCATCCTGGGCTCGAGCTCTGCGGCGACGATCAGCAGTCCGACGCCTGCCAGCGCTAACGCCACGAGCGCTCCGATGATTCGCTCGATCGCCATGGAGCCCAGCAACAGTGGTGCTGGAGTGCCGAGCTGCCTGCCGCGATAGAGTCGCAACGCCTCGGAAGTGACGACGTTGGGGAGTACGTGATCGGTGAACGACGCCTGAAAGTATATGGAAATCGCGTCGCGCATTCGCAGGCTACCGCCGGCGGCGCGTACGAGCTGCCGCCATTTTACCCCCATGATCACCCGATCCACCCACGCCAGCACGATGGCGAGGAGCAGCGCGCCGAGCGAGATGGTGGCGAGTGTGGTCCCAACGCGAGTCCAGTCGACCCATCGCCACAGCGCATACGCGGCGAAGGCGACGAGCGCGAACTCCACGATCCTGCGAAAAACGTGAGAGTTGCGGGGCGGGGTTTTTTTCACATCAGGACGGGAAAACGAAATGCGCAATGTCGTTTGCGCTTGGGACTGCAGCGGTTCATGACTGGCAACCTCACTTGCGAAGGCGAAGACTGTATTGGATAGTATCCAACATCGCGGCTAGCGATCGGTCATGGTCGGACCGAGGTCGATCGTGGGCACGCCATAGGGGTTAAAGTCGTGCTCGGCGCCAACGACCTCGATGCGAATATCCGTGCCGTCGACATGTACGATCACGAAAATGGTAGGGATTGGAGGACTCCGTTGTCCCGGGTCTTACGAGATGCTCGACGCTGACCTTGTCCGCGAACCCTGACTTCAGGTAGGCACGCAGATCCGGCTCCGACGTATACGTGTAGATCGGTGCACCACCTCCTCCGCTCACGATCTGATCGAGCCGATAAGACTTGCCCGCTCCATCCTGATAGCGTTCCACCCAGTGCTCGAACAGGTGCTCATGACCCGCGAGGATGAGCCGGACGTGGTGCTTCCGAAAGAGCGGCATGTATCGCGCGCGAATCTCCAGTGTCTGCTCGTCCGCGTGCGCTCCACCATGACGACCCGAAGAGAATGCCGGATGATGCTGGAAGACGAATACGTTCGGGTATCTCGTGCGGTCGAGGGCCTCCAGTTGCGCGCGTATCCACGCGAACTGCGTAGAGTCACTCGCAATGTTGGAGTCCCACCCGATCAGAAAGCTGTTGCCGTATCCGACCGCGTAGGTCGGGTACCCCGCGAGGCGGCGCGGTGCGCCTGCAGGGGGAATCAGGAACCCGAACGCGGCACAATAATTCTTCAACGCTCGCTCTCGATCCGGAGAATCACGCGTGTCGGCGTGCGCGACATCGTGATTTCCCGGTGCCGGAAAAAACGGAACGCCAGCGCCAGTGATGCGCTCGACGAGTGGATTGAAGCTCACATTCCACTGCGTCGGCATCCGTCCGTCGACAGCGGCGTCGCCGCTCCACACGACGAATCGCACCGAGTCGTGCTCGGCCGCCGGCGAGGCGATTCGCTTGAGCATCGATTGCACTACCAGGCCGTGCTCGTACTGCACTGCTTCGCCGTCATGACGACCGCGCGAATCGCCGTACGCGATGAACGCAAAGTGTGTGATGCCTGTTGTCGCAGGCTCCGGTGGGAGCGGCGCCATCGGCGCATTGATCGGCCGCACAGGCGTGTTGCCCCCAGCCACCACATGATCTCGTGACGGCCTCGGTGTGCGTGGCGAGCATCCCGCCACGCCTATCGCGGACACCAGGAGCAGAGAGCACGAAATGTCGCGAACGTTGGTCAAGTACATCGAGCTGCCCCTCCAGCGAAAGGTGGGCGCGCCGCCAGGAGCGACTGGTCGCAGTGGACAAACGTCAGCCCCGGATCGGTCGGAACCAGGTCCACGTCGACTGTTCCAGTCCCGGGATGACACCGGTGTCCTTCATGACGACGTCAGCGGCTTGCCGTTCACGATCCGGCGCGCCAAGGTGTGCCGGTGCAAATGTAAGGGCGACGATCGTCAACCGAAATTTAGAACCGCGAGGAGGGATCACACATCGAATCTTCAGCCCGGAAGTCCAGCGCGACACCAAAGAGGCAGATTCAGCCCGCAGCCGAGGAGATGATCGTCTCGAATCGGGAGCTGGCATTCCGTGCCCTCGATCACGCCGCTCGTGACTGCGACGCGTGCCCCCGAATGCGCGGCCGACGTCGAGTGCTCGGCGCAGGCAACGGTGCGATTCGCGCGCGAACGCTCTTCGTGGCGGAAGCTCCCGGACGTCTCGGCGCGGAAATGAGCGGCATCCCCCTTCACGGAGATCAGACCGGGAAGAATTTTGAGCGGCTGCTTGCCGCCGTTGGCTTACGGCGGGATGACGTGTTCATCACGAACGCCGTCCTGTGCAATCCACAGTCGCCGAGCGGGACGAACGACAGGCCCACGCGGGCGGAGATCGTCAGGTGCAGTCATTTTTTGTCGGAGACGATCGCAGTCGTCGATCCCGCTCTCGTGATTGCGCTTGGTGTTTCGGCGCTTGCGGCGTTGTCGAGAGTCGAGCGTCATGACTTGACGCTTCGAGTCGATCTCGCCAGACCGACTCGATGGTTCGGTCGCTACTTTGCCGCGCTCTATCATCCCTCGCCGCGCACGCGTGTCTTTCGCTCGTTCAGCGAGCAAGTCGACGATCTCGCGCGCTGTCTGCAAACGAGCATCCTGCAAACGAGCACCACGAAGCGCGGAGCATCGCGCGATTGATGTCGGCGCCGTCGGAGCCTCCGCGCGAGGCAGTATCGAGCGTGACCTGACACGAGCGTTACCGTCAAAGGGTAATTCTCCAAGCTGTCGGCTGAATGACGAAATGGTCGGCGCGCATCCTCACGCGACATTGTGCACGGTTCATTGCGCATTCGATGCAAGGCGCATACGATGGCTGATCCGATCAGCTGGTTTCGCTTCGTCTCCACCCTCGTCGAGACTCGCCCATGCCTCGAGCAACGTCCGCCGCATGCAGCTACGTCATCGTACTGTCATCGCTTCTCGCGGTTTCCTCGCAGCTCGCAGCGCAAGGCACCATGCGCGGCGCGGTGACCGAAGCTGACCAACGACCGGTACCCGATGCAATCGTGCACTTGTCCGGCACCACGCTCGGCGCGCGCTCCGATTCGAGCGGGCTGTTTCGTGTGCTCCGCGTTCCGGCTGGATCCTACACCGTCCGAGTGGCCAAGATCGGCTTCGGCCCCGAGAGCGCGACCGTCGTCGTGCAGAACGGCGCCACGGTGACGTAGACGTTCTCGCTTCATGCGCTCGTCACGGAGCTGACGAGCATCACCATCACCTCGAAGCGCTTGGGAGAGACCGAAGCTGCGGCGCTTCAGCGGCAGGCGGATGCGCCGAACATCGTGAAGGTGTTGCCTGGTGATGTCATTCGCGCATTGCCGAACGCGAATGCCGCCGAGGCCGCAGGGCGGATGCCGGGCGTGACAACGGAGCGGGATGAGGGCGAGGGAAAATTCATTCAGATTCGCGGCACTGCGCCGGAGCTCAATAACCTGACTATCAACGGAGCTCACGTGCCGGGCTCGCAGGGTGGCGCTCGAGTCGTGAAGCTCGATGTGATACCTTCCGATCTTCTGGCGGGCATCGAAGTCTCGAAGACGCTCACCGCTGACATGGATGCCGACGCGATCGGAGGGTCGGTCAACCTGGTGACGAAGCGACCTCACCCTTATCCCGCCGCTGCTTATATGCGCGCGTCATGGCAGGGTTAGTGTGTCTGAGAGCGACCATAGTCTG
>JALYSW010000113.1 GCA_030854615.1 Gemmatimonadota bacterium | reverse complement strand
TCTGCGTGCGCGAGCGGGCGTGCAACGCGATGACCGCCGCGCCGGCATCTTCACAAACTTTCGCGATGCGGACCGGATCGCGCATCTCTTCGTTCCAGCCACTGCGGATCTTCGCGGTGACGGGGAGATGCGTGCGCGCGCGCACCCCGCGAATGATGTCGGCGACGAGCGTGAGATCCTTGAGGCACCCCGAGCCGCCGTTGCGCTTGACGACCTTCTTGACCGGACAGCCGAAGTTGATGTCGATGAAGTCGGGCGCGAAGACATCCGTGACGAGTGCGGCGGCGTCGCCCATGGCGGCGGGATCGGAGCCGAAGATCTGAACGCCGATCGGATGCTCGTCCGGGGTGAAGCGGAGCTTCGCGATCGTGGCTTCATTCTCGCGGCGAATCCCTTCGGCGGACAGGAACTCGGTGACAACCACGTCCGCGCCGAAGCGCCGGCAGAGCCGGCGAAAGGGCGACTCCGACACGCCCGCCATGGGCGCGAGGTAGAGCGGAACGGGGTGCGTCAACTCGACCGGGAAGCGCATTTGGGGGAATCTAGCGACCGTTGCAAGTCCATGCAACGCATGGAGTTTGACACTCAGCGCGAGCACGGCTACCTTCCTGTGCTGCGGCGGGCGGCGGCCTGCTTGCTCGCATTGATACTGCCGACGAGGATTTGATGGAATTACGCCAGTTCTTCACCGAAGACGCAATCAAGCTCGACCTCGAGTCCACGACGAAGGACGACGTACTCAAGGAGCTGATCTCTCTGCTGGGGCTGGACGAGAAGTCAGAGGGGATGCTCTACAAGATGCTGAAGCGGCGCGAGAATCTCGGGTCGACCGGGATCGGACGCGGGATCGCGATTCCGCATTGCCGCTCGCTCGTGGTGAACAAGCTTCGCGTCGCCTTCGGCCGGAAGGCGAGTGGAGTGGACTTCAAGGCGATCGATGACAAGCCGGTGAATTTCTTCTTCCTCATTGTCGCGCCGCCGCTCGAAGTGTCGAATCAGTATCTGCCCGTGCTCGGGAAGATCGCGCAGTTCAGCAAGGAGGCCGACGTGCCGAATCGTCTGCTGGGGCTGACGGAGCCGGGACAGTTTCTGAAGCTGCTCGAGGAGAAGGGCGTGTAGGTCGTTCGAGTTGGATGTGAATGCAAAACAAAACGCGCCCACGAGAGAATATCCTCGCGGGCGCGTGTTCGGAGTAGCCTTGAGGATTGAAGCTACTGCACGGGCTGGAGGTTCGAGACGGTGGCCTCGAATGTCCCTGCCGGACCGTGGTTGTACGCGTACACCAGAGTCGGGTAACCGAGCTGCGAATCCTACTCGACGCGCACGTCGAGTCCTTTGGAGTCGAGATCGGAGCCTGCGATCGCGAAGAGCTCGTCGACCGTCGGCGGATCTATCGTTCCAATAGACGTCACGGCCGCCGAGTCATCGACAAATGATGCGACGGTGTCGGCGAGAACCTTGACGCGAAGATAGAACACGTCACCGAAATGCTGCTCGCGCAGGTTGAACGCGTAGGAATGGAAGTCGCGATGATTCCACTGGGTCCCATGCTGGTGGAGCGCAGTGAGGTCGCCGAAGCTCCCGCTCGTAGCATCGGAGCACGCGAGAACGGCTGCGGCGAGCGCGAAACGAACGACGAATGTTCTCATGCATCCTCCAGAGCGTGGGCGGTGGCGGCGACCGCCCGCCATTCACCATTGCCCTCCTCGCGCCGCCTCGTAAGGTCGACTCGCCGTCGATTGCCGCAGCCTACTCCCGCGGTTGCAAATTCGACGCCCTCACGAGCACCCCTCCACCGGGGTTGTTCGACTGCGCGTTGAACACCGTCGGATAACCGTACGTGTCGTCGTATTCGATCGAGATGGTGAAGTTGCCATCCTGAACCGCGAAGTTGGCCTCGTTGAAAATTCCGTCGATCGTCGGCCAGCTGCGCGGCGTTGCCGGAGGCTGGCCCGTTTGCGGATCGATCACGCTCGACACGGTATCGTTCACCACCGTGATGCGCGCGTTGAAGCTACTGGAGAGCTGCGTCTCGGAATAATCGTAGACGTACGAATGAAAGCTTCGCGAGGCCCATTGCGCCTCATGCTGCGCGAGCGCGGTCTTGTCTGCGTCGCTCACGGGTCGTGTACTGTCGCACGCCACGAGTCCGACGCCGAGGAAGAGGCCGACCACCAACGCTCGCATACACTTGCTCCTGTTGGCGCGAGATCCCGAAAAATCGCCACGCGCTCCAACGCGGCATAGATGCACGTCAGTAAAAAGTCTTGGCGACGTGAAGCGCGGTTGTGCCCGCTCGCAGACGAGGAGTTGCGATCACGACATGGTTGACAGTAAGTAAGTAATCACTTACTATGCGGAGCATGAAGAGCAACGAAACCGCCCGCCTGCCCGCCGACGAACGCCGCGCGCTGACGATCCAGACCGTGGTCGCGCTGGCCGCCGAAAGCAATCCCAGCGAGATCACGACGACCGCGATCGCCGAACGCATGCATCTGACCCAGGGGGCCCTGTTCCGCCACTTTCCGAGCAAGGACGCAATCTGGGAAGCGGTGATCGACTGGGCCAGCGAACGGCTGTTGTCGCGCGCGGATCGCGCTGCCCAAGCCGCCGGGTCATCGTTGGCCGCACTCGAGGCCGTCTTCATGGCGCACATCGACTTCGTCGCCAAGCATCCCGGTGTGCCGCGCATGATGTTCGGCGAATTGCAGCGCGCACACGGCTCGCCCGCCAGGCGCGTGGCCCAGGACATGATGCGCCGCTACGGCAAGCGCGTGCAGTTGCTCCTCGAACAGGGTCAGGCACATGGCGAAATCGCAGCGCAGATCGATGCCGCATCGGCGGCGACGTTGTTCATCGGCCTGGTACAGGGCCTCGTCATACAGGCCATGATGGGCGGCAACCTCAAGGGCGTGCGCAAGGCGGCGCCGGGCGTGTTTGCCATCTATCGCCGCGGCATCGAACAAGTCCGCGCCGCGACGGGCGAAGCACGCGCTTCTCTGGAGGTGGCAGGCGCGCCACACGCGTTACCACACGAAGGCCGCGAATGATGTCGTGCCCTGCCCACCGACATGTCGATCTCCACTGGCGGTCGCAGCTTCGCATGGTGCAACGCGCGCTGGCGGCCTGCGTACTCATCGCAGGCGCGCAGACCGCCGCGGCACAGAACCAGACGCTGACGCTGTCGGAAGCGATCGGACAGGCGCTGGCCCATAACCGGGGGCAACTGTCACAACGGCTGGACATCGACCGTGCGGCCTCCGGCCTCGAGGCCGCGCGCGCTGCCCGGTGGCCGACGCTAGATGCGGGCGCGACTGCGAAGCGCTATGACTACCCCACGTTCGTCTACGCGATTCGCGAACCGAACGTGTTTCCGCCCATGTCGAGGAACATCTACGACCTGGGACTGGCCCTCAGGCTGCCGCTGTACACCGGTGGCAAGCTCACCCAGGGCATCGTGCTCGCCGATCTGACGCAGCAGATTGCCCGTGAACGCGAACGGCTGGGCTCTCAGGAGCTGGCTTTCAATGTCAGCGCGACTTACTTCAAGATTCAGCAACTGGACGCGCTGTCGCAGGTCTATACGGCGCGCATCGCGTCGCTCGAGGCGCAGTTACGGCGAGCAGAACTGCTGCGCGACACCGGAAAGACCGGCAAGCTCGATGCATTGAAGATCCGCACGCTGTTGAGCGCGGCGCGCCAAGACCGGTTGCAGATCGAAAACCGCGGCCGCGAGGCCTGGACGATGCTCTACCAACTCACTGGTGTCGAGCGCCCCGTGCAGACGCCGACGCTGGAGCGCTACGTGACGGCTCCGGCGGCCGCCGGAACTCTCGATGAACTGCAGCAGCAGGCGCTGGCGCAGCGCCCCGACTTGCAGATCGCCCAGCGCCAGATCGCCGCGGGCCACGCCAAGAAAGAGCTCGCGCGCGGTGAAGAGCGTCCCTCACTCGCACTCGTCAGTGGTATCAGCGAACGAAGCGGCAGCAACGCGCGCTTCTACAACGACTGGAGTGTCGGCGCGCAGGTGAGCATGCCGCTGTTCGACGGCGGTGTGCGTCGCGCACGGGTGCAGGAGGCGGCCGCGGCCCTCGGTCAGGTCGAACTTGCCGCGCAACAAGCGCGGCTGGAAGTCGACAAACAGGTCGAGGACAGCTGGAACGCACACGCCGAGGCCGAGTCGCGCCTGCGAGTGACGGCTAACAGCATCGACGAAGCGAGCGAAGCTCTGGCGATCGAGGAACTGAAGATGGACCAAGGCGTGGGTCTGACCACCGACGTGTTGAGCGCCGAGACGGCGCTGCTCGGCGCGCAAGCCAACCGACTGCAGGCGCAGTTCGACATCATCACCACCAGCATCGATCTGCTGCGGGCCACCGGCGCGCTGAGCGCCGAGCGCGTCGCCGCGCTGGCGACGCCGGACACCGGCGAACCGCGAGCCAACCCCGACGCTCAGCGGGACAAGCCATGAAAGCTGATTCCGGACTCGCACGGATCGTCAGGCCGGCGCTGATCATCATCGTGCTGGCGGCAATCGCCGGCGCGGCGTGGCTGTGGCTCCCCCGCGTTTTCAACCGTGGCGAGACGGGGCTGGTCGCATCGGGTACGGTCGAAGCGACAGAGGCGCAACTCGGCTTCCAAAGCTCCGGGCGCATCGAGAAACTAGAGTCGCGCGAGGGAGAAACCGTCGAGGCCGGTGAGGAAATGGGCCGGCTTGATCGTAACGAGATGCTGGCGCGTCGCGAGCAGGCAGTGGCACAGACCGCTGCCGCGAAGGCGGTACTGAGCGAGCTGCAAAGCGGATTCCGCAGCGAGGAGGTGGCGCAGGGACGCGCCGCGCTCGCCGCCGCCACCGACCGGCTGGCCGATGCACGGCGCGACGTCGAGCGAAGCACACGCCTGTTCGAAGGTGGCGCGGTGGGCGCGGAAAACCTGGACAAGGCGCGACTGGCCTTTGACGTGGCAACCAGCCAGCAGGAGCAGGCGCAGCAGCAGTTGCGCATCCTGCGCACTGGTACGCGCAGCGAGAAGATCGACGTGCAGCGCGCACAGGTGGCGCAAACGGAGGCCGCCGTCAAGCCGATCGACGTGGCGCTGGCCAACATGGTCATTCACGCGCCCTTCGGCGGCATTGTGACGGTGCGCCACCGAGAAATTGGCGAAACCGTCGCTGCCGGCGCGCCGGTGTTCACCCTGATGAATCCGCACGACCGCTGGGTGCGCATCTTCGTGCCGGAAAGCCGCATCGGCCGGGTGCGGCTGGGCGCCAAGGCGACGATCACATCGGACAGCTTCGCCGACAAGGCCTATGGCGGCGAGGTGGTATTCATCGCTTCCGAAGCGCAGTTCACGCCCAAGACCGTGCAGACCACCGAGGAGCGCGTCAAGCTCGTCTATGCCGTCAAGGTGCGCATCGTCGGCGACCCTGCCCTCGAGCTCAAGCCGGGCATGCCGGCCGACGTGCGGCTGGACGACGCACCGCAATGAACGCAGCCACCGCCTCTACCGCAGCCGGCGCAGCGATCCACGTCGAGGGTCTGACGCGCCGCTTCGGCGGGATCACCGCGGTGGATGAGCTGCACTTCGATGTGGCGAGCGGCGAGCTATTCGGCCTGGTCGGCCCCGACGGCGCGGGCAAGACGACGACACTGCGCATGCTGGCCGGTGTGCTGCGCCCGACGGCCGGTGATGCGACGCTCGGCGGCGTCAGCGTAACGCGCGACCCGGAAGGCGTGAAGCACGCCATCGCCTACATGTCGCAGCGCTTCGGACTGTACGTCGACCTGACGGTGCTCGAGAACCTGAACTTCTACGCCGATCTGTACCGGGTTCCGAAATCCGAACGTGCCGCGCGTATGGAGCGCTTGTTCGAATTCTCCAACCTCGCGCCGTTCAAGGACCGGCTGGCCGGCAAGCTGTCTGGCGGCATGAAGCAGAAGCTCGGCCTGTCGTGTGCGCTGATCCACCAGCCCAGGATCCTGCTGCTCGACGAGCCGACCTTCGGCGTCGACCCGATCTCGCGCCGCGACCTGTGGTTGATCGTGCACGACATGGTGGCGCGAGGTGTCACCGTCGTCGTCAGCACGGCCTACATGGACGAAGCCGAACGCTTCGATCGCGTCGCGCTGCTGCACCAGGGCAAGCTGCTGGCACTCGACACACCTGAATTGCTGCAACACACGCTGAAGGGCGAAGTGCTGGTGGTGCAGGTCGAGCCGGCACGCGCCGCGCGCGACCTGCTGCGCGACCATCCGCGCGTGCGGCGTGCGATTCTGTTCGGCGACAAGCTGCACATTACCGTCGCTTCCGCCGCGGACGATGGCCCGCTGATCGATGCGGCGCTGCGCGCGGCTGGCCTGATCCCCGAAGAGTTGCATGGCGCGCCAGCGACGATGGAAGATCTGTTCATCGAGCGCATGTCGGAGGAGGACCGAACCATATGAACGGTTCCCCAGCCGTGGTCGCCGACCGGCTGCGACGCGTGTTCGGCGACTTCGTTGCCGTCGACGACGTGTCGTTCGAGGTCGCTCAAGGCGAGATTTTCGGCTTTCTCGGGCCCAACGGCGCCGGCAAGACGACGACCATCAAGATGCTCGCAGGCCTGTTGCTGCCCAGCTCGGGCAGCGGCTCGGTCGCAGGCCTGGACATTCTTACGCAGAGCGAAGCCATCAAGCGGCGCATCGGTTACATGTCGCAGCTGTTTTCGCTGTACGCCGACCTGACGGTCAACGAGAACATCGCGTTTTTCGCCGGCCTGTATGGCGTGCCGCGCGAGCGGCGCGGCGAGCGCCGCGCCTGGGCCTTGCAGATGGCGGGCCTGGCTGACCAGGGCAAGCGGCTCACCGGCGAACTGCCGCTCGGCCTCAAGCAGCGCCTGGCACTCGGCTGCGCGGTGCTGCATGAGCCGGCGATTCTCTTTCTGGACGAGCCGACTTCGGGCGTCGATCCGCTGTCGCGGCGGCGCTTCTGGGACCTGATCGATGCGTTGACTCACCAGGGCACGACGGTCTTCGTTAGCACTCACTACATGGAAGAGGCCGAATACTGCCATCGGCTCGCGCTGATGAACCGCGGCTCGCTGATCGCCCTCGACACGCCCGCACGATTGCGCGCCAGCGTCAAGGAGCCGCTGCTGGAGCTGCAAACCGATGATGGCCCGCGGGCGGTCGAAGCGCTGAAGGACCTGCCCGGCATCGTCGAGACCGCCATGTTCGGGCGCGCCGTGCACGTGACGCTGGGAGGGCTCACCGGCGCGCACGACGCCATCACGGCGCGGCTGGCCGAGCGTGGCCTGGCGCTGCAGTCTATGAAGTCCATTCCGCCTTCGCTCGAAGACGCCTTCGTCTCCGTGGTGCGCGCCGCCGGGGGTGCGCCTGTCGATTGAGGTTGCGCGCGATGAACCCGGGCCGCCTGTGGGCGATAGCACGCAAGGAGATGATCCAGCTGCGGCGTGATACGCGCAGTCTGATCCTGGCGTTCGTGCTGCCGCTGCTGCTGCTCGTGCTGTTCGGCTACGCGATCAGCTTCGACGTCAGGAACATCGACACGGCGGTGCTCGACCAGGACCGCAGCGCGGCCTCGCGCGAACTGCTCGACGCTTTTCGCGCCTCGCGCTACTTCAGCATCAACGCCGATCTCGAGCGCCCTGGAGAGATTGGCCCCCTGCTCGATCGCAGCGGCGCGCAGCTCGTGCTCGTCATCCCGCCCGACTTCAGCCGCAATCTCGGCGCTGGCCGCCCGGCACAGCTGCAGGCGATCGTCGACGGTTCGGACGCCAATACCGCGACTATCGTCCTGGCCTACACGAGAGCGATCGCGCAGTCGTACTCGATGCGGGTGCAGTTCGATGGCGTGTCACGCGTACCGCCGGTTCAGCTCGAATCGCGGATCTGGTTCAACGAAGAACTGACCTCGCGCAACATGATCGTGCCCGGGCTGGTTGCGGTCATCATGATGATCGTCGCCGCCATGCTCACGTCGCTGACCATTGCACGCGAATGGGAACGCGGCACGATGGAGCAGTTGGCATCGACGCCGGTGTCGCGCGCCGAGGTCGTGCTCGGCAAGCTTCTGCCCTACGTGGCCGTCGGTCTGGTGGACGTGGCCGTCAGCGCCGTGCTCGGCGTGTGGCTGTTCGGCGTGCCGTTTCGCGGCAGCCCGTGGCTTTTGCTTGTCGCGTCGACGGCCTTCCTGTTCGGCGGCCTCGGCCTGGGCATCTTCCTGTCGGCGGTCACGCGCTCGCAGCTGCTCGCTACCCAGGTGGCGATGGTCGTGACCTTTCTGCCGGCGTTCCTTCTGTCGGGCTTTCTGTATGCGATCCAGAACATGCCGCTGGGATTGCGGGCCGTGACGCTGCTTGTGCCGGCGCGCTATTTCGTCGTCGTCACACGCGGCATTTTCCTGAAAGGCGTCGGAGTCGAAGCGTTGTACGTGCAAGGGATGCTGATGATCGCCTTCGCGTTCATCGGCGTCGCGCTGGCTATCCGTGCATTCCGCAAGGAGCTGCCGGGATGATGCAAAGCGCCGCGCGGGTTTTTGAGATCGTGCGCAAGGAATTCCTGCAACTGCGACGCGATCCGCGGCTGGTGCGCGTGATCCTGATCGCGCCGCTGTTGCAGCTGGTGATGTTCGGCTATGCGGTATCGACCGACGTGCGCAATGTGGCCACCTTCGTCGTCGATCACGATCACTCGCAAGCCTCACGCGATCTCGTCGAGGCCTTCACCGCTTCGGGCTATTTCCGTGTCGCAGGTGCTTCGGCTAGAACCGCGGACGCCGTGACCTGGCTCGACCGAGGCGACGCGATGGCCGGCCTGGTGATCCCCGTCGGCTTCGCCGCCGACCTGGCCGTCGGTCACGCGAAAGTTCAACTTCTGCTCGACGGCAGCGATTCCAACACCTCGACGGTCGCGCGCGGCTACGCCGAAGTCATCGTGCAGAACTTCGGCGCCGCACGCGCAAACGGCGCGAAGTTGGCGCTCGAGTTGCGCGAACGCGCCTGGTTCAACCCTGACCTTTCGAGCCGCGACTACAACGTCCCGGCGGTGATCGGGGCCATAATACTGCTGGTGGCGCTGCTACTGACTTCGCTGGCCGTGGTGCGTGAGCGCGAGATCGGCACGCTCGAACAGCTAATGGTCAGCCCGCTGACCGCCGGCGAGCTGATCATGGGAAAGACCGTGCCTTTCGCGCTCATCAGCCTGCTCGATCTCGCGCTGGTGTTCGCACTAGCCCTGTGGTGGTTCAAGGTGCCATTCGTCGGCAGCGTGCCCGTGCTGTTGCTGGGAAGCGTGCTATATCTACTCGGCACGCTGGGCACCGGGCTGCTCATCTCCACCGTCTCCAGAACCCAGCAGGAGGCGTTCATGACGAGCTTTCTTGTCTTCATGCCGTTGCTGCTGTTGTCCGGTTTCATGTTCCCGGTGGCCAGCATGCCCGAGCCCTTCCAGTGGTTGACGCTGGCCAACCCGCTGCGCCACTACCTGGAGATCGTGCGCGGCGTCTTCCTGAAAGGCGCGGGTCTTCACGCACTCTGGCCGCAGTTTGTGTATCTGCTGGCAATGGGCATCGGTCTGCTGTGGTTGGCAGCATCTCGGTTCAGCAAGACGGCGAGATGATCATGACGAGGCCATTTGCAGACATTCCAAGGAGATGAGCATGCATGCAGTCGATCGAAAGCCAAGCCTCTGGCTACGCGTGATATCCTTGGTCGCCATTGGGTTCGGCTTGCTGACCATCAAGGAGGGAGGCATGACGTTGAGCGGTGACGCCAAGGCCGTCGCCGCGGCCGGTGCCTATGTGCCTTTCGTGTTGTGGTTCAACTTCCTCGCCGGATTCGCCTATGTCATCGCCGGTGTTGGGCTGTGGATGCAGCAGCGCTGGGCCGCTTGGCTCGCCGTTGCCATCGCCGTTGCCACGGCACTCGTGTTCGTCGCCTTCGGCATGCATGTGGCATCCGGCGGCGCCTACGCACAGCGCACGGTGATCGCCATGAGCTTGCGACTGATGGTGTGGGCGGCCATCGCGGGCTTCGCCTGGAGGCGGGTGCCGCGTCATCCGAGCTGACGCCACGACCTGCGCGACTTCGCCGCGGAAAAGAAGCAGCCCTCCGTATCGCCTCGCCCACGAAGACATGGAAGGTCTTCTCCACCTGCTCGCGCTCGTGCATCGCGAGCGCTCTTTAGCATCGACGCTTATGACTTTGGGTGCAGGTTGGACACCCTGGCATCGTAGCCACCGCCGGGATTGTTGTCGAAGGCGGAGACGCGTGTCGGATAGCCGAGCTGCGAGTCGAACTCGAGAGTCACGGTGGCGCCTTTCTCGCCGAGCAAGGAGTGCGCGTAGAGAAAGAGTCCATCGATAGTCGGAACGTTGACGGGGATTTCTGGCGGCATCCCGGTGCTTACGTCTATCAGACTCGAGACGGTATCGGCGGTCACGGTAACGTGTACGTTGGCGTTCCCGATTGCCGCGCTGTTGTGATAGTCGTACGTGTACGAATGGAAGCTCCGATGCTCCCACTGCGCTTGATGCTGCGCGAGCTGGAGCTGACCCGAGTTGCTGTTGGTGGTCGTGGAATCACATGCCGCCAGGAAGCCAAGGAGTGCAAGTCCAACAACGAAGGATCGCATGTGACCTCCACAGTCAGGGTCGGAAGCAGACTACTCACCCTTTCACAATTGCGACATGATTTAGTTCCCGCAAGAGACGAATCAGGACAGCGGAAGAGCTCGTCCATGGCGCCCCGGGTGTGCGTCGGCGACCGACTCGCGATTCGTGAGCACCGATCGCCGACCGAGATTCAGCCGGCGGGAGACGCTCGACCGTGATCGCCGCAGTCACCAGAGCCATCGCGCACAGATCTATCATCCCGAAAACGAGGAGCAATGCCATCCCCGGCCCACAGTCGCAAACGCAGTGGATCCCGAGCCGCCGTCCCCCGGTGTCAGCAGCTCCTCACTCCCACTCGATCGTCGCCGGCGGCTTCGAGCTCACGTCGTACACCACGCGATTCACCCCGCGCACCTCGTTGATGATCCGGTTCGAGATGCGGCCCAGCACGTCGGGCGGGAATGGAAACCAGTCGGCGGTCATGCCGTCGAGGCTCGTGACCGCGCGCAGCGCCACGACGTTCTCGTACGTGCGATAGTCGCCCATGACACCCACACTGCGCACCGGGAGCAGCACCGCGAACGCCTGCCAGATGACGTCGTACAGCCCCGCCTCGCGAATCCCGTCGAGATAGATCGCGTCGGCGCGCTGCAGCACATCGATCTTTTCGCGCGTGATGTCGCTGAGAATGCGGATCGCGAGCCCCGGACCCGGGAATGGATGCCGCCCCACGATGAGCTCGGGGAGCCCGAGCTCGCGTCCGACCTTGCGCACCTCGTCCTTGAACAGCTCACGCAGCGGCTCGATCAGCGCAAACTTCATGTCGGGTTTGAGCCCGCCCACATTGTGATGCGTCTTGATCGTTACCGACGGTCCGCCGTGCGGCGCCGCCGACTCGATCACATCGGGGTAGAGCGTTCCCTGCACGAGGAACTTCGCGTCGTGTCCCGCTTCCGCCGCCGCATCCTCGAAGACATCGATGAACGTGTGACCGATACGGCGTCGCTTTTCCTCTGGGTCCTCAATGCCTTCCAGCACCTTCAGAAAGCGATCCGACGCGTCGATGGTGATCAGCTCGATGCCGAGATGTGCGCGGAAGGTGCGCTCAACCTGCTCGCGCTCGTGCAGTCGCAGCAAGCCGTGATCGACGAAGATACATGTGAGCTGCGAGCCGATCGCGCGATGCACGAGCGCCGCGGCTACCGACGAGTCGACGCCACCGGAGAGACCGCAGATCACCTTCGCGTCACCCACCATCTCCCGGATCTTCGCGACCTCTTCCTCGATGTACGCACCAGTCGTCCAGGACGGAACGGCCTTGCAGACGCCGAAGAGAAAGTTTTCGATCAGCTCCCCGCCCCGCGGTGTATGCACCACCTCGGGGTGGAACTGAACACCAAAGATGGGCCGGTTGCGCGCCCTGAACGCCCCGATGTGCGAGTTCGCGCTATGTGCGAGTACCTTGAATCCCTCGGGGACCTTCTTCACCTGGTCGCCGTGGCTCATCCACACGGAGGTCGACTCGCCTTTCGTGAAACCGTCGAACAACGTGTCGCTTTCGTCGATGATCAGCTCCGCGCGGCCATACTCGCGTCGATCCGCAGGTGCGATCTCTCCACCCATGAGATGTACAATGAGGTTCATCCCGTAGCAGACGCCCAGCGTCGGAGCGAAGTCGAGGACGATCTTCGCCACGGTCGGGGCGCCATCGTCGTATACCGAGTTCGGCCCGCCGCTCAGGATGATTCCCGTCGGATTCCATTCCTTGATCCACTCGGCCGACCGCGTAGGTGGATGGATCTCCGAGTAGACGCCGGCCTCGCGCACCCTGCGCGCGATCAGCTGCGTGAACTGCGATCCGAAATCGAGAATCAGAATCCTGCTCGTCATCCCCGCGCCTATCGCTTCCACTCGGCCTCGTCGAGCGTGAGAAAGTCGACCTTCAGCGTCTCGAGATCGAGCACTGCGGCCGTCGGCACACCGAACAGCCATCCACACGCCTCGCCCGGGTTGAGCAACAGCGTCGATCCCGATGTGTGCGACTGCCTGATGTGCGAGCATCCGTGGATCACTACCGCGTGCGCATCCACCGATCGCTCGGCCACGTCGCTCAGGTCGTGGATGAGCAGCAGCCGTACTCCGGCGACGTCCACCGAATGGGGCGAGTCGTAAAGCTCCGTCCCCATCCCCTTCGATGCCTCGGTGAGCAACCCCTGATGGTCGCCATCGTTGCGTCCGAAGACGCCGGCAAACGGAAGGTCGGCCGCGAGTAGCGGCGAGAGCGAGAACGGCGAGCAGTGGTCGCCGGCGTGCAACACGATCGCGACTCCGGCTTCTCGAAAGAGCTTCGCGAACTCGGCGATCGCCGGCACCCGGTCGTGAGAATCCGAGAGGACTCCAACACGCATTAGTCTGTTCTCCAGTCGAGATGTTCGGGCTCGAGGCGAACGAGATCCTCGTAGTTCTCACGCCGAGTTACGACTGCGAACCTGTCGCCATCCACCAGCACCTCGGCCACACGCGGGCGCGAGTTGTAATTGAAAGACATCACGTAGCCATACGCGCCGGTCGTGCGCACGACGACGAGGTCGCCAGCTTCGACATCTTCGACCTCGCGATCGAGCGCAAAGAAGTCTCCGCTCTCGCATACCGGGCCGACGACATCGACTACGGATCTCGTATCCCGAGCGTGGACTGCTTCGATGGCGTGGTACGCATCGTAGTGCGATGGACGCACGAGATCGTTCATCCCCGCGTCCGTGATGATGTACTCCTTCGCTCCGGCCTTCTTGCGATGCACGACGCGCGCGAGCAGGACTCCCGCGTTGCCGACGATGAAGCGACCGGGCTCGACGATGAGCGACAGGCCGGACTTCTGAATCTTCGGCAGGAGCGCGGCCGCAAGTGCGTCGAGATCCATCGGCTGCTCGTCGTCGTAGGTGACCGCAAAGCCGCCTCCGATGTCGAGATAGCGAATCTCGGTCGCGCCCATCGCCTTCATCTGTTCGTAGAGCTCGAGCAGGCGCATGAGCCCGTCGCGATACGGCTCGAGCTGGAAGACCTGCGAGCCGATGTGCATGTCGAGCCCGCGCAGCGCGATGTTCGGCATCGCGAGCGCGCGCCGCGCGGCATCGAGCGCCTCATCGAACGGAATGCCGAACTTGTTTCCACGCTCGCCCGTGCGAGTGTAGTGATGCGGCGTGTCGACCTTCACCTCGGGATTCACCCGAAGTGCGACGGGCGCGCGTAGCCCCACCTCCCCCGCGATCGCGTTCAGCTGCTCGAGCTCGAAGAAGGACTCGACGTTGAACATCAGGATCCCTGCCGCGAGCGCCTCGCGCAGCTCCTGCGGCGACTTCCCCACCCCGCTGAACACGAGTGCGTCCGAGCTGAAGCCGGCGTGTTGCGCGCGATAGAGCTCGCCCCCGGAGACGATGTCGACGCCGGCGCCGCGCTCCTGCAGCAGTCGGAGCACGGCCAGGTTGGAGTTCGCCTTCATGCTGTAATACAGCCGGTGTGGCACGGGCGCGAGTGCGCGGTCGAGCGCGTCGTACTGATCGCGAATCGCGCGCGTGCTGTAGACATACGTCGGCGTTCCTACCGCCTTGGCGATCGCTTCGAGCGACACGCCTTCGCACACCAGCTCTCCGGTCGCCGTACGCGAGAATCCCGACGGCGTCAGTACGCTTTGGCCCACAGCGCCTCGACGGTTGAGGGTTTACCGCACTTGAGACATGTGGTCGCCGGCTCCGCCGAGCGGAACTCCTCGTCAGGGAGCACGCGAATGGTCGCCTTCGTCTCTTCCTTGATCTGACGCTCGCACTCCTCGCTCCCGCACCAACCTGCGTAGACGAAGGCGCCCTCGCCTTCCATCACCTCGACGAATCGCGCCCAGGTGATCTCGCCGCGCATGCTGTTCGCCTCGCGACGGTCGCGCGCCGCGGCGAGCATCTCGTCCTGCATCTTCTCGAGCAGTACCTCGGCATCCTCGCCGACCGTTTCGAGCGAGACCGTCTCCTTCATGCCGGTGTCGCGCCGCACGAGCACGCACTGATTCGCATCCACGTCGCGAGGCCCGAGCTCCAGGCGCAGCGGCACGCCGCGCAGCTCCCACTCATAGTACTTGGCGCCTGGCTTCATGTTGTCGCGCGCGTCGAGGTGCACACGGAGCCGGTTCGGTTCACGGCGCTCCCATTCGGTGAGCGATGTCTGAAGCTTCCGCGCCGCTTCGAGCACGCGCGCCTTGTCCTCGTCGGTGCGCCAGATCGGGACGATGACGATCTCCGTTGGCGCGAGCAGCGGCGGCACCCGGACCCCCTTGTCGTCGCCGTGCGTCATCACGAGCCCGCCGATCAGCCGCGTTGAGACGCCCCAGCTGGTGTTCCACGCGAACTCCTCGCCGCCGGTCTCCGTCTGATACTTGAGCTCGAAGACCTTCGAGAAGTTCTGCCCGAGGTTGTGCGACGTGCCGGCCTGGAGCGCCTTGTTGTCCTGCATCATGGCTTCGCACGAGTACGTGCGCAGCGCACCGGCGAAGCGCTCCGAATTTGTCTTCTGCCCCGTGATCACGGGCATTGCCATGTACCCTTCCATGAAGTCGCGATAGATGCCGACCATCCTGCGCGTCTCTTCCTCGGCTTCATCGTGCGTCGCGTGCGCCGTGTGCCCCTCCTGCCAGAGGAACTCGAGCGTGCGGAGAAAGAGCCGCGTGCGCATCTCCCACCGTACGACGTTCGCCCACTGGTTGATCAGCAGCGGAAGGTCGCGATAGCTCTGCACCCACTTCGCGAACATCGCGTAGATGATCGTCTCGGATGTCGGGCGGATGACCAGCGGCTCCTCGAGCTCCTTGCCGCCGCCGTGCGTGACGACCGCGAGCTCCGGTGCGAACCCTTCCACGTGCTCGGCTTCCTTGCTCAGGAAGCTTTGCGGAATTAGCAGGGGAAAGTACGCGTTGCGGTGTCCCGTCGCCTTGAACATGTCGTCGAGCGCACGCTGCATGCGCTCCCAGATGCCGTAGCCATCGGGGCGGATGACCATGCATCCGCGCACCGGCGAGTAGTCGGCGAGCTCCGCGCGCAGCACCACCTCGTTGTACCACGCGCTGAAGTCGGCCTTGCGCGTGGTCAGCTTCTTGTCGTCAGCCATTGCTTCCGTGTGTAGAGATCCCGCTCATCCTTCCTCGAGCCATGCATCGAGCAGCACTTTGCGCTCGGTCTTCTCGTCCATGCGCCTCACGATCGCTTCGCCAGAGCCGAGCTCCGGCGTCGCGACCACGACGGTATGCAAGGCGCCGGCGGCGTATGCGGCCTTGAGCTGCCGTGCGAGCTTCTGGTTGCCGAGTGCGTACTCGACGCTACGGCCCCGCGCGCGAAGCTTTGCCGCGACACCCATCGCATCCTCCACGCCGCCCGATTCGCCGTACGCCACCCACACATCCACCACCGGTTCCGCCGCGGGCATCTTTCCGCGCGCACGCAGCAGCTCACCGAGCACGACGTCTCCCATCCCAAAGCCGAGCGCAGGAAGGCTGACGCCGCCGAGCGACTCGAGCAGCGTGTCGTAACGACCGCCGCCGCAGATCGCACGCAGCTCGCCCTTCGCGTCGAACAGCTCGAAGACGATGCCGGTGTAGTACGCGAGCCCGCGCACGATCGAGAGATCGAGGCGTACCCAGTCGCGCACCCCGAGCGATTCGAGATGGTCGAGGTAGCGGCGGAGGGTGTCCCACTCCTCGGTTGCCCCTGCCGCCCGCACGAGCTGCGTGAAGGCCTCCTCGTCCGCCGTCGCGCCCGCGAGTGCGAAGAGCTGTGCCGACGTCTGATCGCTGAGCCCCGCGGCAGCGAGTCGTTGCTGCAGCACCTCGCGCGGGTCGCGATCGAGTTTGTCGAGCGTCGCATATGCGGACGGAAGCTGCGCCTCTGTGATCCCGATCCCACGCAGCAGCGCGTTGAGCAGGCGTCGGTCCGACACGCGCGCGACCACGTCATCGCTCGTTAGCCCGAACACGCGCATCACGTCGATCGCCGCAGCGAGCAGCTCGGCGTCGGCGCTGACGTCCGCCTCGCCGATGATGTCCATGTTCAGCTGGAAGTGCTCGCGGAGCCGGCCACGCTGCGCACGCTCATAGCGAAAGAGCTGTGGAATCGAGAACCAGCGCACGGGCTTCCGCATCGCGTTTGCGCGCGCGGCCACCATGCGCGCCAGCGTCGGAGTCATCTCGGGCCGCAGCGCGATCTCGCGATTGCCCTTGTCCGTGAAGTTGTACAGCTGGTCCACGATCTCGGCGCCGCTCTTCTTCGTGTACAGATCGAGGGGCTCGAGCGGCGGCCCGTCGTACTCGACGAAGCCGTACCGGCGCGCGACGTCCCGCCATCCCCGAAAGATGTACGACCGCTCCGCGAGCTCGGTGGGATAGAAGTCGCGAAAACCTGGTAGCGCGCCGGGGGACATCAGGGGAATCTACGCAACGAGCGGAGACACCTGCAAGCGCGCCATGGCGTCGCCAACAGTATGAAAGGAGCCGGTGATCAGCGTCGTTCCGCTCCCGGTGCGCGCGTCCGCGAGCGCGCGGTCGAAGTCCGGCTCCGCCGTCGCCTTCCAGCGGTGCTGAATCGCGAAAGCCAGCGCCTCCTCCACCTGCCACGCGCGATCGGCCGGCACTCTTGGCGGCGATGCAAGAACGAAGCGATCGACCAGCGGCGCGAGCGTCATCATCATCGCCTTCCAGTCCTTGTCGCGAAGCGCCGTCATGAGGCATGTCACCGGGCGCGCCGGCTTCACTGCCTCCAGCGTCTCACAGAGCACCGCGCATCCCGCGGGGTTGTGCGCGACGTCGAAGATGATCGAACCGACGCTCTGGAAGCGTCCCGCGATGCGAACGCGATCGAGCGCCGCCTGCGGATGAAGCGCGGCCGCAGCGTAGGGGGGACCTGCACTCTCGATCATCGACAGCGCCGTCGCCGTGTTCGCGGCCTGGTGCCTGCCGATGAGCGGCGTGCGCAGCTTCTGCTCCCCTCGCTCCGTGCGCAGCGTAAAGCGCGTTCCTTCGAGCGAAACCGAAATCGCGGAAATCGTCCACTCATCCGTTACAGGGCGCACGGGCGTCGCACCCGCTTCGTACGCGAGCTCGACGAGGAATGCACGCAGCTTCGGATCGCCCTCGCCGATGATCGCGGGCACTGCGCGCTTGAAGATCCCCGCCTTTTCGCGCGCGATGAGCTCCAGCGTATCGCCGAGATACTGCACGTGGTCGATGCCGATCGACGACACGCCGGCCGCCACCGGTGTGATGACGTTCGTGCTGTCGAGCCGCCCACCGAGCCCCACCTCGATCACTGCGACGTCAACTTTCTCGCGCACGAAGTGATCGAAGGCCATTGCCGTCGTCGCTTCGAAGAACGTCGCGCCGAGGCGCTCGACGTCGGGCGTCCATCGCTCGATGAAGTGCACGACGTCGTCTTCGCTC
>JALYSW010000105.1 GCA_030854615.1 Gemmatimonadota bacterium | reverse complement strand
TGAATCAGCTGCAGGGCGGGTCACCACCACCGACGACCACGCCTCCGCCAAGCACGACCACGCCCCCGCGCTAATTCGAGACCCAGGTCAACGATGATCTTCTCCGTTCCCCGATCCGTCCGCATTGCGCTGCTGCTCGCCCTCCCGGCAGCCGTCGTGCTCCCCGGAGCCGCGAAGGCGCAAGAGACCTATCCCCAGACGATGTACTGGGGCGCCGGTCTGATCGACATTCCAGTCGCCTACGTCTCGCCCGTAACGGGAGACTTCGCGCTGAACTTCTCTGGCAAGACCTTCCACGGCGCGAAGGCGTCGCCGGGATTCGCGGTGCTCGATGGGCTCAACACCAACGGCTCGATCTCCTTCTCCTTTTTCGGACGGCTCGAGACGGGGATCTCGATCTACTCCGATAATCCGGAGTGGGGGCTCTTCGCGCAGGGGCTCCTGCTCAACGAGGAGAATTTCCGTCCGAAGTCCGGGCTCGTGCGCTGGGTGCCGAGCGTCGCGGTTGGAATGCGGAACATCGGACCGTACGATCACATCGACCGTTTCACCATCGGCTACGACCTCTATCCCGGCACCGTCGCGAATCCCGGCAAGCAGCACTTGGTGGATTCGCTCCATCAGAATTTCAAAACCGGAAATACGGTCTACGGTGTGGCCACGAAGTCGTTTGCACTCTCCGAGCTGAATCCGGGCTGGGGGAAGACGACGGTGAGCCTCACGGTCGGCTACGGCAATGGTCTCTTCAAGAACGACGGCGGTCTCGGATCCGCGTATGCGGCGAATTCGTGGAACGGCGCGTTCGGCGGTGTGAAGGTCGATCTCTTCCCGACGGCGCACAGCACCCTGTCGTTTATGGCCGAGAACAATTCGTGGGACTACAACGTTGGCGCGGCCTATGAGTGGCACGGGCTGCGCGCGGGCGCGTACTGGACTGAGCTCGGCGCCTCGCGCGCGGACACCATCTCCGCCGCTTCGAAGCTCTACGGCTACAGCAAGTTCTCGTTCACGCTCGGCTGGCAGAACAACGTGCTCGCGCTGCTGCGCGGACACTCGCTCGAGCGCCGCGTCGCGGAGCTCGAACGCCAGCGTCAGCTGCTCAACACCGAGATCACCGCCCGCCAGCAACGCATCGCGTCGCTGGAGCTCGAGATCAATCGCTACCAGGCGCAGAATCTCCTCGAGCTCGAGCAGCGCCGTGCGACTGCCGAGACCGAGCTACGCTCCGAGCGGGAGGCGTTGCAGCGACTGGAAGAACGCCTCCGCAAGCTGGAGCAGGATGCGCCGCCCAGTACGACGCCGCACTAGCCCACGACCAAGAGCTTCCTGATGCGAGCACTGCGAATGCGCTACCAACTGCTGGTGTTGACGGTCGGGATCCTCTTCCCGGCGGTCGTGAAAGCACAGCAGTCAGATTCGATCAAGGCCGATAGCGCCGCCCAGCAGCAGGCGTACGAGGGGCGGCGAGGGGCGCTGGTGAAGGAGCTGCAGGACACGCAGGACAAGCTCGGCGATCTCCGCAGCCAGCGTGTTCGACTCGAGGCGCGCATCGAAAACGTGCTCGCCGAGACGATGCAGAAACGCACGCAGCAGCTGCTGGTGAGCAAGGAAGAAACGGCGCTTCTGCAGCTCGACGGCGTACTGGCGAACGCGCAGGACAACATGGTCGCGCAGCGCGATCGCATGCGCGCGCTCGGCGACGCGGTGCGTCGTCGTGCAGGGTCGGTGCTCGTCGTCACGCTGCGTGCCGACTCCGCCGCTCCCGGCTCACTGGGTGACGCGTCGCTGCAGATCGACAACGTCGTCGCGTCGACGCGCACGTACACGCCAACGCTCGCCGCCGCGCTCGCGACGGGCGCCGTCGATCCGCTGTACCGCTCCGAGGTTCTGCCGAGTACGCACACGGTGGAGCTCAAGCTCACGCTTGGAGGGCAGCAGCTGATGCAGGGGATCAACGTCAACGCGCTCACCGAAACGGTGACGTACGTCGAGTTCACGGTGCGCAACGGGCAGCTCGTTCCGAAGACCTGGACGAGCCGCGGGACTACGCCGTTCTGATTCTTTCGAGAGTGATGCGCGCACTGCCGGCTTTTGCCGCGGTGATGCTGGTGATGCCGCTCGCGGCGCAGCAGCCCACCGACACGTCCGTGAAGGCGCCCGCGCCGGCGGCGCTCGTGCCGATGATCGTGCAGCCTTCACCCGACCAGGCGCGCGGCTTCGACGCCGAGCTGCGCATGGCGCTCTTCGACGTGTCGACGGACCATCCGCTGAGCGCGCTCGATCGCCTCGAATGGTTGCGCTCGTCGCCGCTCGCCGGCTCGGGCGCGGCAACGCCGGGTCTGCGCGCGCAGGAAGATCTGCTCTTTCTGCTCGCCGAATCCTATTACCGCCTTGGCATGCGCGACGCGTTCCGGAAGACGGC
>JALYSW010000097.1 GCA_030854615.1 Gemmatimonadota bacterium | reverse complement strand
GTCCATCGTCGATGAGCGGGCTCGCCATCGGGGACGGCGCGGTCGATGAGCTGATGTACGGGAAGCGCCAGGCGGGTCCGGTGTTCCATACGTCCTGAAACGTCGGGTTGTTGTTCAGCGTGAGTCCGTACAGCAGGTCGCGGGCGGCCACCGTGCGATGATCCGCGAATCGGAGATCGAGATGGTCGAACGCAAACCTTCCCTCGGCCGCCGTATACGTGAACTGGCTGAACAGGCCGATCTTCGGAGTGATGGCGCCCGCAGCGTACAGGCCGAACAGGTCCGGCAACGCCACCGTGCTGTTCTGGGTGCCGGGTAACGGTGTGTTCGTTTGCGTCACCGACGCAACAAGCACTGCCGATATCTGCGAAATCGGAGACAGCTTCAGCGATTCCTTTTCCGTCGAATCGCGAGGCTGCCCAATGGTCTGAAGACCCGTGAGCGTGTAGCCGTTCAGCTTGAACTGCCGACCGAACGGCGTGAGATGCGGCATCTGATAGTGGCAGGCGCTGCATGCCAGCCGGGTCTGCCGAGAGTACGCAGGGACGTTTCGACGAAGTGTCGCAAGCGCGCGCAACAGCGATGCTGGTGCCACCACACGATCCGCCGACACGCCGGCGACGGCAACGGGCCACGTCATCACGGCGGCCGGCAACGGAGCCCGGCTGATCTCGTGGGCCGATCGGACCGTGAAGCCGACGAGCGGCAGGACGAGCGGAAGGGCGAGCACGCCCGCTGCACGACGGCGGAGAAATCGGCGCTGGGTCAGGACCAACCGGGCGATGCCGGTATGGCGCAGCTGTGAATCGCTCAAGGATTTCCTCCGTGCGCCGGTCCGGGCGCTGGCTTAGACGAGATGAAACTCACATAGGCCGCCAGCGCGGCTAGCTCACGACCGCTGACTGAGACGACCGGCATTCCTCCCTCTCGCATCCGCACGCTCGGATGTTGCAGCAATCCGACGAGCAGCGCTGCCGGAAAACTCTTGCCACTATTGGCGAGTGCCGGCGCGGCCCATGTTCCTCCCTCGCCGTCCATACCGTGACACGCACCGCACGATTGTGCCTCAAACACGCCTTTGCCCTGGAGCTCGAGTTGGTTCATCGGGCGTCCAGATGCGCCTGCCGCGATTTCGACACCGGGAGTGGAATCAGATTTCGATGCGCCAGCCTTGGTCTTGCCGGCGGAAGAAGATTCTTTGGCCGGCACTGTGGCGGCCGACGTTGCCGGCGCACCGAGATGCTGGAGATACGAGACGAGGGCGGTCATGTCGGCGGCGCTTATCGCAACCGCGGGCATGCCGCCCGCCTGCATCGCGTGATTCGGATGTTGCAGGAGACTTGTCAGTGCGGCAGGCGTTAGCGTCTTGCTGAATGACGTCAACGCCGGGGCAGTCTTGGTGCCGACCCCGCCGCTACCGTGGCAAGCCGCGCAACCCTGCGCCGTGAAAATCGCGGCTCCCCGCTGGTCCGCTGACGCTGCCGGTGCGGCGGCGGAGGCCACCGGTATCGTGTCCTTTGTCGTGTCCTTCGGGGCGGCGACCGGAGCCTTGTTGGTAGAACGCGCCGGCGGGGGCGGCCGACTGGCAGAACCGCCGGCGTTCGCGCTCACGGCCGCGCCGTGCGCAACGTCGGACGATGCCAAACCTCTCAAATAGGCGACGAGCGACGCGATGTCTTTCTCGCTACCCTTTACCGGCGGCATGCCCCCGGCCACCATCGCAGCATTAGGAGTCTTGAGCAGCGCGGAGATCCGAACCGCGGAAAGCTTGTTGCCCACGCCGACCAGAGCGGGAGCGCGCTTTGTTCCAACCCCGGCCTCGCCGTGGCAGGCCGCGCAACCATCGGATCGGTAAATATCGCTTCCCGGAGAGACGGTCAGTTTGTGGTTGCCAGCAGACGCAGGCGAAGCAACGGACCCACCTCGCGCGCCACTCGCCGATGGTGCCGACGCAACCGCGGACGCGGGTGAAGTGGCTGGCGCAGGTGCAGTCGCCGTCGTAGACGCGGGTGATGCCGAGCCGGGCGCGGCCGGCGTGGTCGTGGCTGGCGCCGATCCGCCGAGGCTGCCCAAATAGGAAACGAGAGCCGTCATGTCGGCCGCGTCGAGCGTCAACGCCGACATACCGCCCGACTTCATCCCAGCATTCGGCGCTTTGAGAAGTGCCGCGAGCTGCGCAGGCGGGAACTTATCGGAAATCCGCGTGAGCGCTGGGCCTACGCCACCCGCACCGCCTACGCCGTGGCAGCCGCTGCAACCGTGTGAATCGAAGAGCGTCTTGCCCAGGCTCGCGGCTGCGCTCAGCGCGGCCGGCGCGGTCCCACTCGAGGCGGACGGAGATGCCAACGGCTCAAACGGAGCGTGGAGGAATTGCGCCTCGACCACGTCCTGTCGAGCAATTTGAGCCGCGGTCGTCGGATCATGTGAGTCGTCCAAGCGGCTCTGCATGCCTAACCCGATCAGTGCGATCAACACGATCAACACGGCGCCAACAGGGATCGGGCGTTTCCACGGCCGTCGTTCGCGGCCGCGATCCAGGAATGGAAGGACGAAGACCAGCGCGATGAGAACCGCGGGGATAATGACGACGCCGATGACCGTCTTGGAGCCGTCCCAGAACTTCAGCCATTCGAAGAACGGCAAGTAATACCACTCGGGACGCGGCAGGTACGTGCCGTTGGACGGGTCAGCGACCGGGCCAAGCGTCACCGGAATGAAATGCGCGAGCATCCCGAGCACGCCCATGACGACCAGCACGAACGCCATGTCCATGATGACCTGGCGCGGATAGAACGGCTCCGTGGCGAGTCGCGGGTGCAGCGGGTCCTCGTTCACGGGGCCTGCCGCCCCGGCTTTGCGAAAGAGGAAAACGTGAAGCGCGACGAAGAGAAAGATCGAGGCCGGCAGAACGAAGACGTGCAGGGCGTAGAAGCGCGACAGCGTCAAGGCGCCCATGGAGCTGCCGCCCCGAAGTATCCGGAGCAGCCAGCCTCCAACGAACGGGACATCGCCGGCAAGGTTGGTCCCCACGGACCCGGCGAAAAACGCACTGAGGTCCCACCGCAGCAGATAGCCGGTGAACGTCATGCCGAGCACGAGGAGCGCGGTCAAACCGCCGGATATCCACAGCATCTCGCGTCTTCCTTTGTACGATCCAAACAGAAATGTTTGAAGGAAGTGGAGCACCAGAACCACGACCATCGCGCTCGACCCGTACGAGTGCAGGCTTCTGAGAAACGCGCCGCCGGCGACCTCCTTGATGATGTACGACAGCGTCACGTGCGCGCTCAGCGGCGACGGAACGTAGTACACCGTGAGGCAGACGCCCGTAACGATTTGCGAAAGCAGGATGAACAGCAGCGCCGATCCGAACACGTATGCCAGACGCGGACCGCCAGGTATCGGCTCGTCGAGCGACGTGCGCAGTATTTTGTCCGCGCCAGTGCGGCGGTCGATCCAACGCCAAAGTCGAACGTGCCAACTGGAGGATGAGTCGGTGTCGTCGCGATGCGGGGGCTCCTCCGATGGACCGGTGTCGTTCAACTCGTCACCTGCTTGTTCGGCACATCGGGACGGAAGGTTTGATACTTCACCATCACCGTGCCGTTGGTGACCTTGGTCTCGAGCGTGTCCATTCCACGGCGCGGAGGTCCGGAGCGGTATGAGCCGTCTGGACCAAACACACCATCGTGACATGGGCACACGAATTCCTTTCGACTCGCGTCCCAGGGAAGGATGCATCCAAGGTGAGGGCAGATTGCCGACAGCGCCTCAACCGTAGTCCCCGTCTTGATCAGGTAGACCTTTGGGCTGCTCTCAGTCTCCCGCCAACCATCTTGTTGTTTTAAATCGAGCGTGCGGCTGAGTGGAGCGAGCGATGCTTTGGCCTCCGACAGAGGACCTGCGGCGGTCCAGCCCGATTCTTTTGACTGCGTCGTGAGTGGATAGAGTAGATACCGCACCACCGGAATCGCGAGCAGCGCGGCGATCACGGCGGATGCCAGCCCGAACAACACTCCCAGAAAGGATCGCCGGGATGAGCCAGCGATCGGGGGTTGCTCCGGCGCTCCATTGGCCGATGTCATCAAATGTCTTCAGTCAAGATTCACCCGGCGCTTTTAGACCGCGATCGAGGGCTCTCACTCGTGTGCAAGAGCACTCGCCCGGCTGTCACGTGCGTTACTCGCCGGTCAACCGGGTTTGGCTCAGTCGAACGCTGCAAATAACGGGCTGACCTAAACGGAGGTATTTGTACTTGGGAAGGAATGGTTCGCGTTGAACCGCGTGAAGCGGCTTCACGCGTGGTGTGCATTCTTATTCGTGGCACCTCCTGTACTCCTGGGATTCGCGTGAGTCCCTCGTGCATCCGCCGTGCATCCCCAGCGTGGGATGACGTCCTGAAGCCGCGCTGAACGTGCGGTGAGGGAATGCTGGGGACGTCCCGGTCGGCTGCGGCGTAGGCGCGGCGCGCCCGGCTGCCACGCGTCACGATTCCGACGACTCCGGAGCGTTCGGCGCGTCCGGCGCAGGCGCCGCGGAGACCAGGCCGTGGAGGCGAGCGAGCGTCTCCCAAGCGGCCAGCGCCGCCTCGCCCGGCAGCATGCCGGCGGCGGCGTAAGTCTCGGTGAGAGCCTCGGCCTCGGCGCGGTAGTGCCGAGCCGCGGCGGCATCGACATCGCGCAACCAGATTCCCGCCTCCCACACCCTCTCGGCGGCGCGTCCTCCTGGGCGGTCGGGATCACGCGCGTCCGCGGTGTGGCGGTGTCCCTCCGGCGTCGGGCCGCCGAGGCGTTCGCCCGGTGTTTCGCGCTGCAGGCGTCCTTCGCCCGGGTGATGTGTCGCCTCGTCGTAACGGCGCGCCTTGGTCGCGAGCTCGTCGAGAAATTCCTCGGCTTTGGCGAGGCCGAGGGTCTCCACGAGCCCGGGCACCAGCCCCTTGAGTAGCACGAGCCGCTCGCCCGGACGCAGCGCGCCGACCTCGTGGATGAGACGGCGGATGCGCGCGTGGTCGAGCCAGCGGTAGAAAGGACTCTGGGGGAATTCCACGTGATCACCTCCGTTCGAGCGCCGGTGCGAGATCCAGACCGTCGCCACGCGTGTCGTCGGTGGCCCTAGTGGTCTGAACCGGCAGTGAACCGGCACTTGGGTGCAAGTAATGTAGCCGGCACGGGAATCCATACTGCAGGGAATCACGTCGGCACATGGCATCCACCCGGTCCGACTCGACCTTCCCCCGAGGAGCGGCGACGATCGAGCGCTGGACGCGACGAGGCAACACGTCGTTCGCGCTGCGCGCCAGGATCATGCTCGCTTGCGCCGACCGATCGGACGAGGCGCCGGTGGCTCGCTCGCGAGATTGGGTGAATCGGGCGACCGTCGGCGCCTGGAGGCCGCGCTCCGCGGCGCGCCGACTCGAGAGTTTGAAGGACGCTTTGCGCAATTCAGGCGACGACCGGCACCACGCGGGCGCTTACCGATGCGGCCCGGCCAGCTGGAGCGCGCACGCACGACTACGTTAGCCACAGCACAAGGATCTCTTTGCCGCGCTCGAAGTGAAGCCGGGCACGGTGATCGATGTGGTGCACCAGCGCCAGCGGAGCGAGAAGTTCCGTCACTTCCTCGACGCCGTGGACGCAAACACCCACGGAGCTGGACCTGCATCTGATCCTCGACAACTCGGCGACACACAAGACGGAGTCGATCAAGCGCTGGCTCCTCAAGCACCCGGGCGTACACCTGCACTCACACCTGCGAGTGCGTCCTGGCTCAATCTCCTCGAGTGCTGATTCTCCATCCTCCAACAGCGCGCTCGCGCGCCGGCCGAGTTCACGAGCCCAGAAGCGTTGGAGGCGGTGCTGCACGACTACATCGCAGCCTTCGACGCTGATCCGAAGCCGTTCGTCTTGATCAAAAGCGGTGACGACATCCTCGCTTCCGTCGCGCGATTCTGTCAGCGGACTTCGCATTCGCACCGTTAGGATGTTTTGGCTCATGTCTGTCCCCTTGTTTGTCGATTTGTCCAGCGAGCGCAGGCGCGCTCATGTCCTCCCATCTATGAGGGTCTGAGCTATTCGACCAGTTTGCCGGCAGTGGAGACGTCGCGCATCAGAGCGGCGATCTCGCCCGGGATCGGTGGGATCGCCTCGCGATCGATGCGCCCCGGGCCGGACCAGACGAGGTTGATCTGGAGCGACTCGTCGATCGTGGGGTAGTCGGAGCGGTTGTGACATCCGCGGGTCTCACGGCGTTCGAGGGCGGCCTCGAGCGTCGCACGCGCCGCCAGCGCAGAAGCCTTCAGGTCAAAGGCGTGAGCGAGGTCGTGGAACCCAGCGAGGTCGGGGTGCACGCCCACGTGCGGGATCCGGGCTTCGATCGCCTCCAACTCTGCCAAACCCGCGAGCAGCCCGTCTCCGTTCCGCACGACGCCGGCGCGCTCGGTCATGATATCGCGGATCGCGCGCTGCAACCAGCGGACGTTCTCCGGACCGTCGGCGGCGAGCAGCTCGTCGACCTCGGCGCGCGCCTCAGCCAGCGCGCTCGCGGACCGTCGCTGCGCCGGGAGTTGCGCCGAGTACGCCGCCGCGGCTTCGCCTACAATGCGTCCGAACACGAGCAGTTCGATGAGGGAGTTGCCGCCGAGGCGGTTGGCTCCATGGAGGCCGCTCGACGCTTCACCAATGGCGAAGAGGCCCTCCACGTCCGTGCCGTGGTCCTCCGGGCGCACCCAGACGCCCCCCATCGAGTAGTGCGCGGTCGGCGCGACCTCGATCGGTGTCGTGGTGATGTCGAGCAGCTGCAGCTCCATCAGTGTCTGGTAGAGCCGGGGCAGGCGCTCCATGATAGTCTCTCGCGGCAGGTGCGAGACGTCGAGCAGGACGCCGCCGTGCGGCGTGCCGCGCCCCGCCTGGATCTCAGTGTAGCTGGCAAGCGCGACACGGTCACGGGTCGACAGCTCCATCCGTTCGGGGTCGTAGCGAGCCATGAACCGCTCCCCCAGACGATTGCGGAGGATGCCGCCCTCCCCGCGAGCGGCCTCGGAGACGAGCGTGCCGGCCGCGTTCTCGGGCTCGACCAGCCCGGACGGATGGAACTGCACGAGGTCGGGGTCGCGGATCCGGCCCCCGGCCTCCACCGCGAGGCGGAACGAGTCACCGGTGTTCTCGTCTCGCCGCGACGATGTGTGGCGCCAAATCCGGGTGTGCCCGCCAGTCGCGAGTACGACCGCGTCCGCGTGAATGACATAGCGGGTGCCGTTCTCCAGGTTGAAGCCGTACGCTCCGAAGATGGTGTTGTCGTGGACGAGGAGCTTCGAGATGTACGCGGTGTCGAGGATCGGGATCTGGAGCTGCGCGGCGCGGCGGAGGAGTGTGCGCTGGATCTCGAGGCCCGTGTAGTCGCCGGCGAACGCAGTGCGGCGGAACCTGTGCGCACCGAAGAAGCGTTGCGAGATCCGCCCGTCCTCCTCACGGGCGAACCGCATGCCGTAGCGTTCGAGGTCCTCAATGCCGCCGGCCGCACCCGCAGTGACGATCTGCACCGTGACCGGGTTAGCTAAGAGGTAGCTCTCCTGAATCGTGTCGGCCGCGTGCTGCTGCCAGGTATCTTCGGGGTCAACGGTCGCGAGTGCGGCGTTGATGCCGCCCGCAGCGAGGGACGTGTGAGCGTCCGCCTTGGGCCGCTTGCTCATGACGAGCACGTCAATGCCGCGCTCGGCGAGCTCGATCGCGGCACGCAGCCCCGATCCTCCCGCCCCGATGATGAGGACGGAGGTTGAGATCTGTTGTTCGGGATAGCTCATTGTGATGCTCCGCTGGATCGGCGGCTTTTCTGCTCCGATCCCGGGCTCAGTACCGATAGATGGCATAGTGAACGCAGGAAGGTGACGCGGACACGACGAAAAACAACCATCGAAATGCGATATGCATCGTGGGACGACTAGCGCCCCTCGTAGTCCCGCTCGCCAACGGTATGTCGCTTGGCTCGCCCTTCCCCTGGATGCGTCAATGCATCGAAAAATCGTTCGCCTTTTCCGCGGAGCTCGAGGATCAGGCCTTCGAAATCGCGAGGGGTCATCTCCAGCGCAACGCCGGGGATCAATGCTTTAAGGAGTGTGACACGATCGGCAAGCGTGAGTGCATTGGCCTCGTGAACCAACTGCTGTAATGCCGGAAGATTCAGCCCTTCTGTCTCGAGACTGGTCGTCATAGCTGCTTAGGGGGCTGATTCACTGTTGGGAGCGATCCGTAAAGCACGAGGTGCGATCACCGGTCTCGGGGATCGGCGTCACGATGTCACGCGGTGACTGCCCGCGAGCAGTGCGTGTTCCTTCCATAAGGAGTAACGGCAGGAATCACGACGAGTGTGAGCACCGTGCTCAAAATCATCCCGCCTACCATCGGTGCTGCAATTCGTTTCATGACACTTGCGCCCATGCCGTTTCCCCACAGAATGGGCAGCAGCGCCGCCATGATGGATCATTACGTATCGCGCGCCGCGGATTGTCGCCGCGAGAGCGCGTTATAAATCGGTACGAACACGAGCCCCGCATACGCGCCGTAGAGAAACGATTCTATCAGCCCCACGACGAATCCCCCGAAAGTCAGCCACTTAAATCCGGGAAATACCGCCTCGAGCGCGGCCGACGAGTGCAGCGATGCGGGGACGATAAGGCCGTAGAGGACGCAGACGACGAAGCTGATGGCGGCGAAGAGGCTCAACGACCAACTCACTACTTTGAGATTCAGCATGCGTCCTATGCGGAAAGAGAGAGTGCATTTCGGAGCGTAAAGGCACGGTCGGTGATGATGGCCACCGAGGTGAGAAATGCCATGAGTGGCGGGACGCGGACGAGCAAAACAATCACGCAGCTGCGGTACCGCTCCACCATCGAAAAAGCGACTGTCGGTCGCTTGTGCGCGCACCACTGGGTTTCCTGCGACTGGCGCGGCAACTGTCCATTCTCCTCTTGCTTGACTAAAACTCCTGTATGGAGGCTGAGAGCGCCCTATATGACTTAGATCGTTAGCTTCGCGCATTCGGCGATTATTCTGTAGCTACGCTATGAGAAGGCCCGCCGGCAAGCTATCAGGAGATTTCCTCAAAGACTGTCAGCAATTCTCTGATGTTCATTCAGCCGCTTAGGAGCCTGTCGTTACCGGCTGTGTTTGTACATCAAGTCGACGAGCTCATTGTACATCCCGTCCGCCTCTTCGCCGCCCGCGCGCATCGCCGAAGAGGCGCAGTATCGCAGATGATTTCGCATCAGCTCCCGACCCACCGCGCGCAGCGCTTCGTGCACGCTAGAGATCTGGGTAAGGATGTCGGCGCAATAGCGATCGTCTTCCACCATCTTCTGCAGACCCCGCACCTGTCCCTCGATTCGACGCAGCCGGGTCAGATTGCGCGCCTTCGCATCGGGATCCACGGCGACCGCCTTTCGACCCGCATCCTCGGCCGCGCATCCGCACGGGGCCCGTATCACCGGCAGTTCCTTCGTCACAGTTCTCGTGGCCATGTCCTTCGTAGTCCTCTTGTAGTCAGGTTGTGCGAAAGTTGCGCAAGCGGAGACTGTTCGTCACGACGCTCACGGAGCTGAACGCCATCGCGGCGCTCGCGAGGATTGGACTCAAGAGAAGGCCAAACGCGGGATACAGCGCACCAGCGGCGATGGGAATACCCACGACGTTGTAGAGAAACGCCCAGAACAGATTTTCCTTCATCGTCCGCATGGTTCTCCGCGAAAGCGCGATCGCTTGTGCCGCGCTTCGCAGGTCGCCACGCATGAGCACCACGTCCGCCGCGTCCGCGGCGATATCAGTGCCCGTCCCCATCGCCATCCCGACGTCGGCCTGCGCGAGCGCCGGCGCATCGTTAATGCCGTCGCCAACCATGGCGACGACTTTCCCTTCCGCTTGCAGGCGCTTGATCTCCGCCACCTTTCCCTCGGGGAGCACCTCGGCGACCACGCGTTCGATTCCCGCCTGGCGCGCATTCGCGGCGGCTGTGCGCTGATTGTCGCCCGTCAGCATCACGACCTCCAACCCGAGCGCGCGCAGCTGCGAGATCGCGGCTCGAGAAGATTCCCGGATCGGATCTGCAACTGCGAGCAACCCCACTAGCGCTCCATTCGCGGCGACGAACACGGGTGTCTTGCCTTCGGCCGCAAGCCGCTCCGCATCGTTCTGGAGAGGGAGCACCTTGATTGCGTAGTCGGTCATGAGCGCCGCATTGCCGACCGCCATCGCGACTCCGTCGACGACACCGACGGCACCACGCCCCGTCACCGAATCGAAGGACTCCGCATGTGAGAGTGCGAGTCCGCGATCCTTCGCGTGCCGCACGATGGCATCGGCAAGCGGATGTTCACTGGAGCTCTCGACGGATGCGACGAGGCGCAGTAGCTCGGCTTCGTTCATCGCACCGCTGCCACCCGGAACGAGTACGACATCCGTGACTGTCGGCCGTCCTTCGGTGACCGTTCCCGTCTTGTCCAGTACCACCGTCTGCACATCACCGGCACGTTGCAGGGCTTCACCACCCTTGATCAACACGCCGAGTTGCGCGCCCTTGCCCGTGCTCACCATCACGGCCGTCGGAACGGCGAGGCCCATGGCACACGGACAGGCGATGATCAACACCGCGACCGCCGCCGCGAATGCGCGTACGCCGGGCGCGCTTCCGGCCGCGACGAACCACACGACGAAGGTCGCGATGGCGAGCGAGAGGACGACCGGGACGAAGATCCCGCTGATGCGGTCGGCCAGGCGCTGAATAGGCGCGCGCGAGCCCTGTGCATCGCGCATCAGCTTCACGATTTGCGCGAGCATGCTGTCGCCCCCGAGCGTCGTGGCGCGATAACGAAAGGCGCCGGTGCGGTTGATGGTGCCGCCGATGACGCGATCGCCCGTCGCCTTCTTCACCGGAAGCGACTCGCCAGTCAGCATGCTCTCATCGACGGCGCTCTCGCCCGATGTCACCTCGCCATCGACCGGGATTCGCTCACCGGGACGCACGACCACGACATCGCCACTCGCCACGCTCTCAACGGGGACATCCACTTCCGCATCACCGCGAATCACGCGCGCCGTCTTGGGCTGAAGCTTGACGAGGGAGCGAAGTGCCGCCGAGGTCTGGGTCTTTGCGCGCGCCTCGAACGCATTGCCGGTGAGAATGAGTGCGATGATGATCACGACCGCTTCGTAATACACATCGGGCGCAACACCACGGCGCAAAAAGAATTCGGGCGCGACGGTCGCCATGACGGAATAGAGAAACGCGGCGCTGGTTCCTACCGCAACGAGAGTGTTCATGTCCGCCGAGTGGTGCCGGAACGCGGCCCATGCTCGTACGTAGAAATGACGCCCCGCCCAGCCCATGATGCCGAGGGTAAGCGCGAGGAGCGCGTACGAGGCTATCGTGGGCGGAATCGCGTACAGCCATGGCGCCACGCTCCGCAATGCGGGCGCGAGCGAATCCATCGCCCACCGCATGAACGGGTCGATCGTTATCCCATGCATGCTTTGATCGCGTGCGGTCATGAGCGGCATCGAAAGAATCATCGCGATGATGCCGACGACAGCACTCACGATCGCCTTGAGACGAAAATCGTTGAACTCATCCTGCTGCGCGTGGTCCCGGCTTTCCTGCTCGTCGAACGCGGACTGATCGGGAGAAGCCAGCTCCGCTCCGTAACCGGTCTCGCGAATGGCCTCGACAAGGCGTATCGGCGCGGTCGCACCAGGATCGAAAGTGACCGTCGCGCTTTTCATCATCAGATTGACCGACGCGTCGACCACACCCGGCTGGTTCTGCAGCGTGCGCTGAATCCCGGCCTGGCATGCGGCACACGTCATCCCGGTCACCGGGATGCGAATGGTCTCTCGATCGCTCACGTGCGCGGGCGCGCCGTCGTCCGGTGACTTGGGCTCATGGAGTTCGGAGTCCGGTAATGTGGTCGTCATTGCGTTTCCCTACTCCTCGGCGATGAGTGTTCCGCGCAACATGCTCATCCCGCACATGAATTCGTATTTACCCGCAGCAGGCGGGGTGAGCTCGATCGTCGTTGTTTTCCCCGTAGGCAAATATTGGCGAATCTTGAAATCAGGGAAAACGACTTCCTCGGAACACGCCGACGTGTCCTGCCGATCGAAGCGCAGGCGCACGGGCTGCCGCGCCTTGACGCGGATCGAGGAGGGGCTGTAGCCCCCATTCACCACGATGGTCACCTCGGGAATCGGGGGCACGGTTGCCCCCGAGCCGTCACCCGCGCGTTGAGCAGTGCTGGTACCGCCGGCGCTTGGCGATACCGGTGCAACAGTTGCCGAAACCATCACGCGCTGGGCAAGAAAGAAGTACCAGTTCACCCACGCGATCGCTGCAACTCCGCCAAGGATGACGATCCAGTCCATTCCAGTCATGCGCTTCTCCGTTGCTTCGTCATTTGTGAATCAAGCGTGAGGATCTAATGCGCCCCAGCAGCGACGGTGTACCCCTGCCCTTCGACCGCTTTGGCGATCAGCGATTCCGATGTCTTTGCCGGGTCATATGCGACGGTCGCCTCGCCAACTTTCACCTGCTCCACCTGAACGCCGTCGACGCTCTGGAGCGCTTTCGTGACGCGACCGACGCAATGCCCGCAGCTCATGCCGCCGATGCCCAATGTCATGTGTTCCATCGTGTGCTCCTCGCGACGTGCGCGCCGAAGTAAGATTTGCCTAATACCACCTAGGGGTATAAGTATAGATACCCCCTCCTCCTATGTCAATGGCAAACGCGGGAAGATGCGCGGCCGCGGTACGGCTGAGGACGTTCTCTTTTTACCGCGCGTAGAATCTGAGCATATGATGGTGTATGCTATTGGTCTCCCTTGACCCTATCGTCCGTCTTTCACCGCGGCCACCATGATTCTTCAGCCTATCGACTACGTGGTGTATCTCTGGCTCGCGGTCGCGCTCGTCTCGGCGGCGTACGTAGCCTACGATCAATTCCGGCACAACCCCGAGGCAACGGTCATGAAATGGGGCTTTGTGCTCGTGACGCTGTATCTGGGCCCCATCGGTCTTCTCCTGTACGTCCTGGCTGACAAGGAACCCCGGCCCAACACGCACGAGGCGTTTGTCGCGCCGCTGTGGAAACAGGGTGTGGGCTCCACCGTGCATTGTGTCGCGGGCGACGCCACAGGAATCATCCTGGCTGCCATCGTGACCGCGGTCCTCGGCCTCCCCATGTGGGCGGACCTGCTGATCGAGTACGTCGCCGGCTTTCTCTTCGGTCTCCTCATCTTTCAGGCGCTGTTCATGCGCGCGATCATGGGTGGCACGTACGCGCAGAATGTGCGCCGGAGCTTCATCCCCGAGCTCGTGTCGATGAACGCGATGATGTCCGGGATGGCGCCTGTGATGCTCATGCTCATGATGGGTCGTGACATGCGGGCGATGTGGCCCGGTGAGCCGCTCTTCTGGTTCGTGATGTCAATGGGCGTGATCGTCGGCTTCGGAATCGCCTACCCTGTCAACGTCTGGCTGGTGGCTCGCAAGCTCAAGCATGGCTTGATGACGGTGCGCGGTATCCAATCGCCCGAGGGGCACGGAACTACCGATGCAAATAACGACATGAGCGGGATGGCGGGAATGGTCGGCTCCGCGGGAGAGCATGCCGCTCACGGGGAGAAACCGGGAACTCCTCCTCTGGTCACGCGCGCACAGCTCGCCGCGGTGACTGGCTTTACCCTCGTGATGCTCGTCGCCGGGATGTATGGCCCGGCGATCTTCTTCAACCTGCGCCTCAGCGCCGAGTCGGTCGGACGCTCAATCATGCCGCCAGGGATGATCACGACAACGGAAACTCCTGCGGAGGCGATGCGCGATATGGCCGCTGCGGATCCGAGGTTGGTGAGCTACCACGCCCCGGCCACCGCGCGGGGAGACCAACCGCTCACGCCGCGCATGGAAGATGGAGTGAAGGTGTTCGACTTCGAGGCGTCGGTGATCCAATGGTACATCCTCCCGAACAAGACGGTCACCGCATACGCCATCAACGACCAAGTCCCCGGCCCGCGACTCGACCTCACCCAGGGCGATCGCATTCGTATCAACTACACGAATCACCTGCCGGAATCGACCACCATGCACTGGCACGGCCTCATCGTGCCAAACGCCATGGACGGACCCGCGAATATCACGCAGCGACCCATCGCGCCCGGCGAGACGTTCGTGTACGAATTCACGGTCGGGCAATCCGGAACGTACTTCTACCACTCGCACGACAAGCCTGACAGGCAGCAGGCGTTTGGACTCTATGGCGCGCTGATCATTCGCCCGCGCGATTCCAGCGCGGAGCCGCGTGCCGACCTCGAGTACGTCGTTCAACTACAGGAATGGCTCAACCGCGATGGCTTGACCTATCCCGCGATGCTCATGGAGGGCGGGCTTCCGAACTATTTCACGATCAACGGCAAGGCGTATCCGGCAACCGACACGCTTCACATGCACGTCGGACAGACGATGAAGTTCCGCTTCATTGGCACGAACAACAACTTCATCCATCCCATGCATATGCATGGTGGACCATTCACGGTTGTCGCGCGCGACGGGGTCGTGCTCCCTCCCGGCGCACGCTTCGATGCCGACGTGATCAACGTCGGACCGGGACAGCGCTACGACGTCATTTGGCGGGCGCGCGAGCCGGGGAAATGGATCATGCACTGCCATATTCCGCACCACACGCTCAACAACAACGTCGAGACGAATGGCGCTGGCGGTCTGACGCTGCTAGTCGAAGTCGAGCCGTAAGGGACGAGAAGCGACGGCCTGTGCGACGTCGGAGCTGCGAACCTGTCCGACGGTGGCCTGGTCAGCTGGTGTCGATGTGGCTGTGAGTATGGCAGTGACCGCTAGCACCACGGCACCGATGAACAACTCGGCGATTGCGGAGCGACGAATGCGGACGGCGCCCCGCGCGTCACCGAGCGTTGGGCGAACGCGCAGCCAATTGTATGCGCCGCTGAGCACAACGAGCGAGAGCACGCCGAGCTTGATGAGGAGCATGCGCCCGTAGTCGCTCCGCCAGAGCGCGCTTATGTGCTCGAGATGCAGCCACGCCGATACGAGCCCGGACGCTGCGACCAGCGCCGCGAAGCCCAGCGCGAGTGGGGAGAAGGCATTGATGAGGGCGGCCACCGCTGGCCCCCGGTCGTTCGCGTCCAGCGTGAGCGCAACTGGAATTCCGACGGCGACGACCACCAGCAGACTTCCGAGCCACCCACCCGCGCCCAACACGTGCAGTCCGTCGGCGAGAATCGCGATCGCAGTGAAGCGCGGCGCGGCAACCGCGTGTCCGGCAAAGGCGGGCGTAAATGCCAGCAGCATGGCTGCGATGAGCGAAACGGTCCATCCTGCGCGCGACGCGCGCCGTGCCATCGCGAATCCCGCGAAGGCGACGATGACGAGTGACATCTGCGCGATCCAACCGCTTCCCCACACCGTGTGCAGGAGTATTGTACCGGCGCTCATTTCATGGGTCATCTCGGGCATATCGTTCATCGCAGCCAACTCTGCGTAGAGTCGAGCGACGCTGGCGAGTCCCAGGAAGATTGCAGCTCCCATCCCCGCGAATGCCGCGCGGCGGCTCGCGCTCTCTGCGAACGGGGCATGCATTCCGCCGTGGCGCCGGAGGGCACCGAGGACGAGCCAGTGAAATGCGTTGACGCCGATCAGGGCGAGCAGCATCGTAAACGACAGCCATCGCACGACGACGTAAATAAGTGAGCTCGCGTCGAAGGTGTGGTCGCTGCGCTGACTCGCGGAGGTAACAGGAACCAGCGTGGTCGAGCGAGTTGCAGCTGAAGACTCGCTCTGCGTTGCAGTGTCGCGCCGCGTCTGGTTCGCAGCGGTCGCGCCAGGCAGCACGGTGAATGGAATTCGTCCGCCCGAGGGATGTCCGTCCGCGGCGGCCGTACGCCAGACGACGGTGTACCGGCCGGGCGCAAGGCTCCCCGGAATTGGCGCCATTACAGCCATCGAGCTTTGCACGTCCTTCATGACGCTGCCGAGCGGTACGTGCGCGCTATCGGGCGCAAGCAGGACCACCTGTGTAAATGCAAGCTCGGGAGCCTCGGAGAACCACAGGCGAATTGCGGTCGGCGACGTCGCGAGCTGTGCGTTCGCCGAAGGCGTACTCTTGACCAGATGCGCGTGCGCCCACAGCACCCCCGGGACGGCCAGGATCGCGGCGCAGCCCGCGATGAACCCAAGTCGTCGGCGAATTGCGGCTGTCACGGCGCAGGCGAGTGCGCTGCGCTTGGCGAAGGCGATGCCATCCCCGACATGCCTTTCGTCTCATGCCCGGCAGGAGCGGTCGTGGACATTCCCGCCATGTGCATGCGGCTCGGGCGGAAGCGAAGGAAGACGGTGAAGCCGCCCGGCGTGCGCGTGCCGTACGCCGGCTCAAGTGATCTCGGTATCAGATCGAGCGAGCCGCGCGCGCCGAGGCCAATCGAACCGCCGGTGAATTTACTGATTTCGCGGATATAGCCGAGCACGAGCGAGCCCACGTTGTACGTGGTCGATGGCGGCACCCCATCTATTACCAGATCTCCCGCCGACTTCTGCGCGAATTCTGCGCGGCCGAAAATTGTGTTTGTGCCATCGAGATCCAGATTGGTCTCGGCGAGCAAGCTGTTCGAGAGTCCGCTCACCCCCGAGTACTTATTCGCGCCCCAGATCAGGGAGGTTGCGAAATCACCGTTCTTGCGAAACGTGTGCTCGTTCAGCACGGAGGCAGATACGCGATGTTGTGACTCCTCGGGGTGCAGCGCTTCGGGACTGGCGAGATAGCCATAGGATGCGGCCAGACTCCAGTGTGGATCCGGATTTACGGTGAGGCGCCCGGAGTAGGAGTCGAGACTCCGGCCGGCGTAGTCGAAGTTCGTTCGAATCGCGTCCGGCTCGCGCCCGTTGAAGATGGATCCCTCGAGCCTCCACAGCCGGGAGTATATCCCGGCCGTGATCACGCCGAAGGAAATGTGCGTCGCGTCCTGCCAGTGATGTCCCAAGGGTGCAAGCGGGTCGCCAGCGGCCGAAGGGCGATGCGGAAACGCGACCGGTCCGAGCGCGGGCTCGCCGACCGGTGCCAAATAGAGGGACAGTCCGAGATTCTGCGCGACGGGTCGCTCGTACTGCGCCGCGAGCTCCATGAACAGGTCGTGCGGATGTTGCCGATCGTGGAGCGGCTCCCCGCGATAACTCTCGCCACTTTGCAGGAGAAGTGGATAGCCCTTTGCGGTGACGGTGAATGGCTCCAGACTCATCATGTCGCGCAGCGTGAGGAGACCTCCACCGAGTGAATGGCGAGCCATGAGCATGCCCCAGTTGATGCTGCCGAACTGTTCGTCGCCCCGCCTCGTGAACTGTTTGTCGAACTGGACGAACGCCACTCCGTGCAGCATGAGCTCCCAGCCGCCCGCCTTGAAGTGCTGCGCGTGCATGGGGGCATCATCGGGCACCCAGGACGTGCCCGAGCCCATTCGGCTCGTGGGAATGCCGAGTGGACCGGCCATGGCGCCGTGCATGCTCATGACCGTCGTATCTGGATGTGCGCTTTCAGGGGCTGGCGACAGCTGGTGCTCGTGCTGCGCGGCGCTCGTGGCGGGCGCGAGAGCGAGCAGGACTGCGAGGGCGACGTTCGCGCGACGGGCTAGACGTGACATTGACTGAATATGGAGGAGGTACGACGACGAGATTTTATGTAGCGTAAAATCTAGGAATACGAACGTGTACAGACAAGGCTCGCTCGGAACCGCCGTGACGACACGAGGAAAGCGATGCGCACGCGCTCAGCCATTGTGCCCGTGCTCAGGCGAAATGGGACAGAGCAGGTGCATGACAACGGCAGCGCAGTGCCGCTCGCAGTGATCCTCCCCCTGCGCGAGATTTGCTGCGGTCGGCAGCGGATGCAACATCATGATTCCAGATATCCAGACGAGGACGAGTGCTGTCCCCGCATAGACGAGCGCGCGTCGCGTCAGGTGAGTACCGATCGGCGCTTCCTCACCCGCGAGCCGGCGAATGCGGCGGTCGAGCAGGTCGAGGTGCTGGAACGCCACGACCGTTGTAGGTATTTCCATTGCATCAGACGATGCACGCCAATTCGCCAACGAGAGAATGGCGGACGCCAGCACGAGCGGCTGCTGTCTCGCCGCAGCGTCGTCGGCCCGCACTTCCGCTTCGTCCGCTACATCGTCGGCCAGCCTGCGGAGCGCGGGAATCCACCATAGTACGAGCGCGAAACTACGAAGAAGCGACTGAACGAGCGGATCGCGATGCCGCACATGCGCTGCCTCGTGCGCCAGCACGGCAACGAGCTCGTCGGGCGCGAGTAGCTGCCCGAGGCTGCGGGCGATGTACACGCGAGGTCGAATCCAACCCGCTGTGAACGCCGGCACCGGAAGTCCATCGACCACCACGACGCGTGTTGGCGATAGCCCAGCTCCCAGCGCACCAGTCCAAAACCCGTCGCCCGCTTTTGGCGTCGCGCCCTCGACGACGGCGAGCCAGCGGCGCGCACTCCTCCAGGCGCGTGCGCGATCCCAAGCTGCGTAGGCAACACCGCTGATGAGCAACGCATGGAAGAGCAGATGCACGGGAGAGAGAATCTGGTGCGCAGCCACGAGGCAGATCACCCAGAGATGATCTTTCCCGGCGAGCAGCGCATCAGCTCGCCCTGCCACGTGATGTCCAAATACCGGACTGGTGCCGAAGATCAGCAAGGTCGAGATGCCCAGAAGCAGCACGCGACGATGTGACTGCTCGTTCTTGCGAACGGGAGGAGCAAGATAGGATCGTGGATCGGGGGATCTCATCCTTTATTTCCCCCTGCTTGCTTAAGCTTTCGCCGAATGAGGCGCCCGAGCTCTTCGAGCCGCTTCGGATCCTGCTCCGCCAACACATCCACGAAGGACGCGGAAACTGCATCGGGCCCAAACGAGAGCACCCCTTCAACCACGCGACGCGACACGACGGCCCGAAATGCTTCCTCGCTCAGCACTGCTCGGTAGTGGAAGAGATCTTCCTGCTTCTCGCGCGCGAGGATTCTCTTCGCAACGAGCTTATTGAGCACGGTAATCACGGTGAGCGGCGACACGGTATGCCGTTTTGCAACGCGCGCGTGCACGACACGGGCCGACACGGGTTTTCCCAGAGCCCAAACGGTCTGAAGCACACGCGCCTCGAGATCGCCAAGGACTTTTGCCATCCCGTCTGCCGAGAGGCGCACAGTTCCATGAAGCAGCGGTTCGTTACTCGCAGCTTTGGTCGTCTTTCGATCGTTCGACACGCGGTGGTCCTTGAGTGGAGAATGCATACAAGCTAGCAGCAATTTTTATGCACCGTAAAGTCGCCGTCCAATCGGGGTATTGCCAGGTCTCAAGTACTGCCGTCTGCCTCCGAGAGAGGCCGCTCACTTGGATACCGCATGCGCACTCTGTCTGCATCACATTGGTGACTTGACGCGGGAAATCGATGGGAAAGAAGCGCTCTATCGACGGAGCCGGATCGACCACTGGGACGCGTTAGCCGGTGTTCCGTAGCCGCTGGCGGTGATGCTCGCCGATTCTGACTGTTTGCGATTTTTGGTTCCGGAAGGCGAGATGTCCTGCCCACCCCTCAGATGATTCAGCCTTCACGAAACCGCGGTCGGCGGTTGTCGTTGCCCATCGTCGACGGGGAGAGCCCGTATTCCACGTTCCCGCTCGAGGGGGCAACGTCAAAACAACAAGAAAAGACGAGACGCTCTCCGTCAACGAGCGTGCGTCCACACTCACTTCTTCTTCATGAGGTTGACCGCGAGAAGCACGATCAACACCACGACCACGATGGTGCCCACGAGACCCCACCCCTGCATCATTCCCCAACCCTGACCGTTTCCCATCATGGTCCGGTCTTGGCCACCGGCCATTTGGGCACCTGCCGTTGCTGCCGGCCACACCAACGCTATCGGCGTTGCGAGTAAGCTCCTTCTCATGGCGTCCTCCGGTTTCCTGGGCCGGCCCCGCGTTCTGTCCGATCTCACCGGGCGCTTGGATGGGCCAGCCTACCGTGCGCAAGCAACACCGTTGCCGCCCGCAGCGCCAGTCTCTGCCTGCCGTGAGCCCCAGTTTGCGAGACAGATTGGCAATCCAATTATGCTAATTCTAAGACCTCTCGACGCTACTGCTCCGGCGACCGATACGCGAGCGCGGAATGCGGCGCGACGCATTGTAGTCCGCGATCCAGCCCGGTGCCTGGTCGACACAAATCACTCAGGGGACTGACCCATGGCAATTGTACTCGCGGTCGCTCACGCCCTCGCGATGTCGTTCGCGATGTTCTGGCAGATCCTCTGGCCGCTGATCCTCGGCTTTACAATCTCGG
>JALYSW010000096.1 GCA_030854615.1 Gemmatimonadota bacterium | reverse complement strand
ATGCCGTACCAGCCGCGCTTCCGGAAGCGCCACGCCACGCGGAGCAGCGCGACTCCGAGGGACGGAGAGCGCAGCGAGCGCGCGGTAAGCGCGAGCACGAGCCGGGGCCAGGTGCGAGCGCCGGTGGCTGGTACGGTATGATTATCCATTCGGTCCAACTCAATCTCGCGGAGCAGCCGTGTTGTATCAACTAATGTCGATATCGGGCGCGATTCTCGTGCTGATTGCCTTCGCCGCGCTGCAGATGGGGAAGATGGACCGCCGCGACCGGTGGTTCAACATTCTGAACTTCGTCGGGTCGGTACTGCTGGGGCTCACCGCCGTGCACGACCGGCGGTGGGGGTTCATTGGGCTGGAGTTCATTTGGGCGGCGTTTTGCATTCCGCCGCTGTTTGCGCAGAAGGAGGTGCGGTGAGTCGAGCGGGACGTCTGCTCGAGGAACCACGCGAAGCGGCAAGCTCGACTTAGTTGCGCAGCAATTGTAGCAATTGCATCACGGGAAAGACGTCGGGATTTTCGAAGCTCCCGCAGCTTGCATCCGTATAAGACTCTGCCTGGTCCACGCGCTACGTGTCGGCCAAACGAAAAGTGACATGCTCTACCGTCGTGCATCCACCGGGAGGCCCGGCGCGATAGAAATCGAATAGCCGATCCAGTCGACGCATTTCGTGTGAACTCTCGTTCCCGCGGCCCCTCCCGTCACGTCGCCAACGGAGCGATCGTGACGACGCACGCGCCCGCCGCGAGCGGGTACGTCGCCAGCACGCTGCTCATCGCCGCCTTGATCTGCTCCTCATCAGCGCCGTAGAAGTAGAGCGCCGTCTCCTTCGGTCCCTCCCAATAGCTCTGCAACTCCCCGATTCCATCGAGCGCTTCGCTGAGCTGCTCGATGAGCACGTTGACGTCCGACGTCGCGTATACCTCTTTCGGTAGCGACACTCCGTCGAGGCACACTGCCACTCCCTCGGCACCACCGAAGGGAATCGCACGCACGCCACCGTTCTCCGCGATGAGCAGCTTCGAACCCTTTGGAGCACCGAGCGCTTCGAGCGTTGCAATGAGAAATGGAACTCCGCGGCCCGCGTCGGTGAACGTCGCGTTGATCTCGATGTACGCGATTTCACCGGTCTGGCGCTGCGATGTGCCGCCGCCGGTTATCTCACCGAGTGCGATCGATGGAGCCGAGGAGGTGATTGAGTTGTGCAGTGACGTCGACGCCGAGCGGGGAGGGGACCATGGGAGCTGAGTGTGGGTTACGAAAGATGAGGCACGAAGCGACGCACGAGAGTCATGCGCTCTTCGTCGCGTCGACATCGCTGCAGTGCCGCAGCCGCGCGGCGGCGCGCTCCGCCTCGGGGAGCTGAAGCGTCGCGACCCCGGTCGCGGTATTCACGTCCAACGTGAGGTTGGACGGAACGCCGAGCATTCGCGCGAGCTTGCGTGCAGGAGTCGGCTTTGTGGTGAGCTTCAATCCGCCTGAAGTCCAAAGCGTGGTCGGGTGCCGATGCCGAGCCAGATTTTTCCCGTGCGGGATGAAAATCCACTGCGACGGGCCAGCGTAGGGATGACCGCCCACCGCGATACGCGACACGAGGAGACTGCACATCAACCGGCAGCGATAGTCGCCGGCGGGCGGCTGCGGTACGAGCGCGGGATCTCCATCGTAGAGCCGCCGCACCAGCTTGCCCAACATTCGACACGTCATCCAAACCCAGAGAAATCCGAATCCGAGGCTCGCGATGATCATGATCGCGAAGGGGACGAGCAACCCCAGCGATCGGGGAACGGTCCACAGCGTGAACAGCAGCATCGGTATTCCCCAGAACACGCTCATCGAAAGAGCGAGACGGCGCGTGTAGGCTAGTCACGCATTCGCTGGGTCGAGGAGTCGATTCGTGCCGTCCGTCGATACTATCGTCTGGACTGTCGTATTGCGAGCTGCGACACTTCAGCACACGTCGGCGTTCAGATGAACGTTGCGCCGTCGAGATCCCGCGCCGGCGGAAGTCCAAGCGCCTCGAGCGCACTCGGCATCACATCCGCCGTTCGTCGCGGCGCTCCGCGCACTGGGCGACTCACGAGGAGCGGCACCAGCATGTGATCGCGATGCAGCGAGCCATGTGTGCTTACGTGCGCGATCGGCTCCCACTTCTCGCGAAAGTCCCATGCGGGAGCCGCGGAGACGATGATGTCCCCGGCGCGCGCGGACGCTGCGATCTGCGCGATCTGCACGATTGCATCCGGATATAAGCCCTCTGCAAGCGCATCGCACGCATCGATTGCGGTGACGTTCTGCAGCTCGAAGCCGACGCCGAGCGGATCGCCGTCTATCGTGCGATAGCTGTAGCGCCCGTTCGCACCCTCGACGATCGCCGAGCCGCGATCGCGAGTGAGCACCTCGCTGCGTCCGTCGAGCTCCGGGAGGACCACGATGTCCACCGACTCGCGCGCGAGCAGCGCGCCCACGAGCGGATCCCATCGCGCACGCAGCGCGCTCCACCCCGCGCGCTCGCGTCGCCCGAGCTCGACGTACAGATGCGCCATCGCGTTCCCGCCGACCATCACGGCCACCTCCGCGCGCGGCTGGAGGAGCCACGGATGCGCGAGCACGCGATGCCCTTCCGCGCGTACGAGCGCCGCGAGGTCGTCGTGCGCCCGCACGCGCGAATGTCCGTGATCGCTCACGATCCAGAGCTGCGTCTCGTCCCATCGTCCGGCGGCCTCGAGCGCGTTTCGGAGCTCGGCCACCGCCACATCGATGTTCGCCAGCGCGCGCCGCGCGAGCACGGAGTCATGCCCCTCGAAGTGCGACGCCTTGTCGAGGCCGAGGAGCGCGATGCACGAGAAAGCGGGGTGCTTCTCGATGATGTGCTCGATCGATTGGCGCGCCACGTGCGCGTCGAGCGCGATCCAGCCGTCCACATCGCCGCTCCAGTGTGTCCGTGCCGCGCGAGCCAGCGTGCGTAGATCGCGACCGATACGCTCGTTGCGATTCGTACCGCGCCCGAGCATGCTCATTGCGTTGAAGCGCGACGGCGCGAGCTCGAAGAGCGTGGGATGCGACGGGTCGAGATCGCCATCGAGGTGCCGCATCTCGGCGCCGAGATAGCTGCGGGCGTACGGGTAGCGCGTGCAGCGCGTGTGCGATCGGTCGAACCAGCGGAGCCCGGGAAGACCGGAGGGGCCCGGGAAGCGTCCGGTGAGAAACGGCGCGTACGCGATCCCGGTGACCGACGGAAACGATGTCGTCACGGGGTAGAGCTCGCCCTCGGCGCGGAGCTGCCCGAGCGCCGGGAGCGAGTCGTCGCGCGTGGCTACATCAAACGCGTCGAAGCGAGCGCCGTCAGCGACGAGGAGAATCAGCGACATGCGGACGAGTGCGGCTCGAAGTACACTCGCAACGACGGTGAGGGAGGGCTACTATTACCTCGCGCAGAGGGCCGCGCACTCCGGAGGAAAGTAGCACATGATCGTACGCAACCGCTGATCCATGGCCACGAAAAAGACCACGCACGGCACGAAGACGAAGTCAAAGGCGAAGGCAACGGCGAAGAGGAGCACCACTGCCGTCGTCACCGGCACCGGTAAGCGCGTCCAGCCGGGGATCATCGCGAGCGCTGAGGAACGCGCGCGCGCGGCGCTGCGCGAACGCACCGAGCAAGGACACATCCTCGCGGGACGCACGCCGCCCTCGCAGCGCGTGCCCCGGGTGCAGACCTCCGGCTCCACCAAGATCAAGGCCAGCAGTCGGCCCTTCGACTATTCGATCCGCGACGACCGTCCGCTCGCCGAGACGGAGGACCAGAAGCTCCTCGCCTCGACGAACTCCCGCGTCGACTTTACGCGCACTGATCCGTGGCGCGTGCTGCGCATCATGTCGGAGCTCATCGAAGGGTTCGATACGCTCGCCAGCATCGAGAAGGGCGTCTCGATCTTCGGCTCCGCACGCACCGGTCCCGACGACGCGCAATACCAGGCCGCGCAGGAGACCGCGCGGCTGCTCGCCGAGGCGGGCTTCGCGATCATCACGGGCGCGGGGCCGGGTATCATGGAGGCGGCGAACAAGGGCGCGCGTGAGGGGAATGGCCGGTCGATCGGCTGCAACATCGAGCTCCCCTTCGAGCAGGGCTCGAACCCGTACGTCGATACGGTGATCGAGTTCCGCTACTTCTTCATCCGCAAGCTGATGTTCGTGAAGTACTCGTCCGCCTTCATCATCTTCCCGGGCGGCTTCGGGACGCTCGATGAGGCCTTCGAGGCGCTCACGCTCATCCAGACGGGGAAGATCTACGAGTTTCCGGTCATCCTCTTCGGCCGCCATTATTGGGCCGGGCTGCTGCGGTGGCTACGCTCGCGCGCGCTCGTGGAGAAGAAGATCTCACCGGGCGACCTCGACCTCATCATCATCACCGACGATCCCGCCGAAGCAGCGAA